>NZ_JBUZNQ010000010.1:0-69726 GCF_055326325.1 Tessaracoccus zhenghani
CGCGAGTTCAGGGGGTGAGTGCAACAGATCTGAAGGGGATGTGTTGTGTCGGTCGCGGAGAAGCGTGGGGTTGCCCTTGCCGGGTTGGCTGAGGGGCTCAGTGCGCGAGAAGTCGCACGGGGGTTGGGTATCTCGCCTGGGATGGTGTGGAGGTGGGCCAAACTCGAGGGTGTGAAGTTGCAGCATGGGCGGCTCGGGGGTGTGCCCGAGCTGCGGCCGCGGGCGGCGCGGGAGCCGCGTCGGGTGCCCGAGGGGGACTGGGTCGATTGCAATGGCAGGCTGACTCAGGCGGGTCGGATGGTGATCGCGATCCGGCTGAGCGAGGGACGTGGTGACACGTGGATCGCTGCCGAGTTGGGGGTGGCCCGTTCGACGGTGTGGCGGGAGCGTCAACGCGGATCCGTTGAGGGTAAGTACCGGTGGCGTCCCGCGCAGACACGTGCCGACCAGGCCCGGAAACGGCCGAAGCCTGGGAAACTGGCCCCTGGTAGCGCGGTGCGTGCTGAGGTGGTCGAGCGGTTGAAGCGGCGTGATTCTCCCGAGCAGATCTCGGGCCGGTTGAAACTCGAATTCCCTGACCGGGAGGACATGTGGGTGAGTCACGAGACGATCTACCAGGCGCTCTACATCCAGACCGCCGGGTCACTGCGTCACGAATTGACGGTTGACAAGGCGTTACGTCAGGGCCGCAGCAAACGTCGACCGAGATCGAAGCTGCCTGCTAAACCCCGGGGCTGGATCGGGGAGGACGCGGTCCTGGCGAAACGTCCCGAGGAGGCTGACGACAAGCGGGTGCCAGGCCACTGGGAAGGTGACCTGATCATCGGGTCGGATCTACGCTCCGCGCTGGTCACCCTCGATGAGCGTCACACGAAGTACACGATGATGCGGCGGGTCTGTGTCCATGACACCTTCACCGTCACCGACATCCTCACGATCATGGCCCGAGAGTTACCCGCTTCGCTGTGGCGCTCGTTGACCTGGGACCAGGGCGTAGAGATGGCCGCCCATCACCGATTCACCGACGAGACCTCCTGCAAGGTGTACTTCTGTGATCCCCACTCCCCGTGGCAGCGTCCCACCAACGAAAACAGCAACGGACTCAAGCGTCAGTACTTCCCCAAGGGCACCGACTTCACCCGTGTCACCGACGCAGAAGTCGCCGCGGCCGAGTACGAACTCAACACCCGCCCCCGGAAGGGCTTGGATTACGAGACCCCTGCTGAGAAACTGGCCAAACTAGTTGGTGTTGCACCCACCGATTGAATCCGCCCGCCGACAAAACGACGCAATACCGGCCGTGAGCCTATCCAATTGCTCACGGCCGGGGTTGCGCTGGAAGGTCCCTGACGGACCAGGGATCAGTCTTCGGCGAGGGTGACCTCGAGGCCGCCCATCACGGTGGCAGCCAGGTTGTACAGGAAGGCGAACAGAGTGGCCAAGGCCGTGATGATCACCACGTTGATGGCCGCGACGATCGAGGAGAACCCGAGGATGCGGTTCACGCTCAGGATCTGGGTCACGTCGAACTCGGTGTCCTGGTCGCCCAGCAGCTGGTTGAGCAGCGTGTTGACGTACTCCAGCGTGCCGGCCCCTGCCAGCACGGACCAGATCACGAACGTGGCCACCACGAGCATGATGCCGAAGGCGATCGCGAAGAGGAACGTCGTCTTCATGACGGACCACGGGTCGATCCGTGCCAGCCGCAGCCGAGCCTTCCGGGTGCGGCGCGGGCGGCGCGTGGTGCGAACAGGCGCTGCACCCTTCTCCACCTTCGGCTCGGCGACCTCAGCCAGCGGCAGCGGATCCGCGTCCTCGGCTTCACTCGCGCTACGACGGCCCGGGGGAACGACGGTGGCGCCACCCCGCGTCGGTGCCCCGAGGGGTGCGGGGCCGCCGGGGCGACCCTGCATGGAGGGCTGCTTGGCGCCGGGCGGCGGCACCGGTGCCGTGCGAGCCGTCGGCGCGGAACCGAACGCCGGCGTCACCGGCATCGACGCCCACTCCTGGGCGGCACGGGCCGCGCGCTCGGCGACCCTGGGCGCCACCGACGGAGGCTTCCCGTCGTCGGCGGGCTTGCCCTGCTCCGACGGCGCCCCCACGGGGCGCTGTGCGCGGGTGTCCGGCTCAGGAGCCGACTGCGACGACTTCGCCGGCTCAGCCGGCTTGTCCGACCGGTAGGGCGAGAAGTCAAGACCGGGGCGTCCGTCGGCCCCGGGCCAGCGCGGCGCATCACTCATCGACGGTCTCCTCCGGGCTCACTTCCGTCGCCTCCTCGACCACGGTTTCCCCTACGCTACCGTCTGCCGGCTCCTCCGTAGCCACCTCGTCTTCGGTGACCTCGGTTTCGGGATACAGCGCGATCACACTGACCTCGTCCTCACCGCGGACACCGACGAACTTCACGCCCATGGTGTCGCGGCCCTTCGCCGGCACGTCGGAGACGGCCGAGCGGGTGACCTGGCCGGAGACCTTGATCGCGATGACCTCGTCATGCTCGCCGACGATCAGGCCACCGACGAGCTTGCCGCGGTCCTCGTTCAGCTTCATGGCCTTGATGCCGAGGCCGCCACGGCCCTGGACGCGGTACTCGCTGACAGAGGTGCGCTTGCCGTAGCCACCGTCGGTGACCGTGAACACGTACTGTTCAGACTGATCCTCATCGGCGCGGAGCACAGCCATCGACAGCAACTCGTCGCCCGAGCGGAACTTCATGCCCGTCACACCGGACGTGGCGCGCCCCATCGGACGCAACTGCTCGTCGTCTGCCCGGAAGCGGATGGCCTGGCCCTTGCGCGAGATCAGCAGGACGTCGTCGTACTCGGAAACCAGCGACGCGCCGATCAACTCGTCGCCCTGCTCGCGGAAGTTGATCGCGATGACGCCGGCCTGGCGCGGCGAGTCGTACGCCTTCAGGTCCGTCTTCTTGACCAGGCCGTTCTTCGTGGCCAGCAGCAGGTAGGGCGCATCCTCATAGGAGTCGATGGTCAACACCTGGGCGATCCGCTCGTCGGGCAGAAAGCTCATCAGCCCGGCGACATGGCCGCCCTTCGCGTCCCGACCAGCCTCCGGCAACTGCCAGACCTTGCTGCGATATACGCGGCCGAAGTTGGTGAAGAACAGGATCCACTGGTGGTTGGTGGTGGTGAAGAGATGCGCCACCTCGTCGTCGGCACGCAGCGACGCACCGCGCACGCCCCTGCCGCCGCGCTTCTGCACGCGGTACAGATCCGCGCGGGTGCGCTTGGCGTAGCCGCCGTGCGTGATGGTGACCACGACGTCGTCGTTGGGGATGAAATCCTCATCGGAAAAATCCCCATCAGCCGCGACGATCCGGGTGCGGCGCTCGTCGCCGTACTTGTCGACGATCTCCTGCAACTCGCTTGCGATGATCCGACGCTGCCGGGCCTCGTCGCCAAGGATGTCCTTCAGGTCGGCAATCCGACGCTCCAGCTCGGCCAAGCGGTCGACGATCTTCTGGATTTCCATCGACGCCAGGCGGCGCAGCTGGGTGTCCAGGATGAAGCGCGCCTGCACTTCGTCGATGTCGAGCAGCTCCTGCAGGCCCTGGTTGGCCGCATCAGCGGTGGCGCTGGCGCGGATGAGGGCGATGACCTCGTCGAGCATGTTGAGTGCCTTGACCAGGCCGCGGTCGAGGTGGGCGGCGCGCTCGGCCTCATCCAACTGCCACTGCGTGCGGCGCCGGATGACCTCGAGCTGGTGCTTGATCCACAGCGAGATGAACTGGTCGAGGCGAAGGGTGCGGGGCACCTCCTCGACGATGGCCAGCATGTTGCAGCCGAACGTGTCCTGCAGCGACGTGTGCTTGTACAGGTTGTTCATCACGACACGCGGCTGGGCGTCGCGCTTGAGCACGATCACCAGACGCTGGCCGGTGCGCGCCGACGTGTCGTCGCGGATGTCGGCGATGCCCGTCAGGCGGCCAGAGTTGACGAGGTCTGCGATGCGCAGCGCCAGCGTGTCGGGGTTGGCCATGTAGGGCAGCTCCGTGATGACGAGGAGCTGGCGACCGTTGCGGTCCTCCTCCATGCCGATGACCGCGCGCATCGTCACCGAGCCGCGCCCGGTGCGGTATGCCTCTTCGATGCCCGAACGCCCGACGATCAGTGCGCCGCCGGGGAAGTCTGGCCCTTGGATGCGCTGGATGGCGGCTTCGAGCAGTTCCTCGCGCGACGCGTCGGGGTTGGCCAGCGCCCACTGCACCGCGTCGTTGACCTCACGCAGGTTGTGGCTGGGGATGTTGGTGGCCATGCCCACCGCGATACCCGTGGAGCCGTTGACCAGCAGGTTCGGGAACCGGGCCGGTAACACCGTCGGCTCCAGCTCGCGGTTGTCGTAGTTCGCACGGAAATCGACGGTATTCTGCTCGATCTCGCGCACCATCTCGACGGCGGGGTTGGCCATCTTGGTCTCGGTGTACCGCATGGCTGCGGCCTTGTCGTTGCCCTGGCTGCCGAAGTTGCCCTGACCCGCCACGAGCGGCAGGCGCATGGCCCACGGCTGCGCGAGACGCACGAGGGCGTCGTAGATCGCTGAGTCACCGTGGGGGTGGTACAGACCCATCACCTCACCGACGACACGGGAGCACTTGTTCCACCCGCGGTCAGGGCGGTAGCCGCCGTCCCACATGGCGTAGAGCACGCGGCGGTGGACGGGCTTCAGCCCGTCGCGCACGTCGGGCAGCGCACGCCCGACGATGACGCTCATCGCGTAGTCGAGGTAGGAGTTCTGGATCTCGACCTGCAGGTCGATGGGATCGATGCGGCCCAGCGCGGGTGCCTTGAGTTCGTCCTTGTCGACGTCGTCAGCCATGCGTCAGTGAACCTTTCGGGGCTTGAGGGGAGTGTGAAAGTGTGGGGGCTCCGGCCGGGAACGGCTAGATGTCGAGGAAGCGCACGTCTTTGGCGTTGCGCTGGATGAACGTGCGGCGTTGCTCGACGTCTTCACCCATGAGGATCGAGAACATCTGATCCGCCATGGCGGCGTCGTCGAGCGTGACCTGCAGCAGGATCCGGTTCTCCGGGTCCATCGTGGTATCCCACAGATCATCTGCGTTCATCTCGCCCAGGCCCTTGTAGCGCTGGATGGGGTTGACCTGCGGCAGCTTCTTGCCTTCGGCGAGCCCGGCGTCGCGCAGCGCATCGCGCTCGGTGTCGTTGTAGGCCAGTTCGTGCGCCGAGTTCGACCACCGGATGCGGAACAGCGGCGGCTGCGCGAGGAAGACGTGCCCGGCCTCGATCATGGGGCGCAGGAAGCGGAACAACAGCGTCAGCAGCAGCGTGCGGATGTGCGCACCGTCGACGTCGGCGTCAGCCATCAGGATCAGCTTGTGGTAGCGCAGCTTGTTGAGGTCGAAGTCCTCCTGCATGCCCGCGCCGAGGGCGTTGATGATGGCCTCGACCTCCTTGTTGGCAAGGATGCGGTCGATGCGGGCCTTCTCCACGTTGAGGATCTTGCCTCGGATGGGGAGGATCGCCTGCGTGCGCGGGTCACGACCACCGCGGGCGGAACCGCCTGCGGAGTCGCCCTCCACGATGAACAGCTCGCACTCGGAGGGGTCCGTCGACTGGCAGTCCACGAGCTTGCCGGGCAGGCCGGAGCCGCCCAGCAGGCCCTTGCGGGAGCGGGCCATGTCGCGCGCCTTGCGGGCCGCGATGCGGGCCGCGGCCGCCGCCTGCGACTTGCGGACGATGTCCTTGCCCTCGGCGGGGTTGCGCTCGAACCAGTCACCCAGGCGGTCGTTGAGGACGCGCTGGACGAAGGTGCGGGCCTCGGTGTTGCCCAGCTTGGTCTTGGTCTGGCCCTCGAACTGCGGCTCCGAAACCTTGATCGACAGGATGGCGGTGAGGCCCTCGCGGATGTCGTCGCCGGAGACGCGGTCCTCTCGCTTCTTGATGAGGCCCCAGGTTTCGCCCCAGCGGTTCACCGTGCCGGTCAGCGCGGCGCGGAAGCCCTCTTCGTGGGTGCCGCCCTCATGCGTGTTGATGGTGTTGGCGAAGGTGTAGACGCTGCTCGCGTAGGAGGTGTTCCACTGCATCGCGATCTCGACGCCCATGCCAGCCTCGGGGGCGTGGGCCTCGACGTCGATGACGGTGGGGTGGATGGCCTCTTTGCTGCCCGAGAGGTACTTCACGTAGTCGATGAGGCCGTCGTTGTAGAGGAACTCGTCGTAGGGGGTGTCGACTTCGCCGTCATCGCCCGTTGCCACCTGGCGCTCGGCGCGCAGGTCGAGCAGGGAGAGGCGCAGCCCCTTCGTCAGGAAAGCCATCTCGCGGAACCGGGTGGACAACGTCTCGTAGTTGTAGGACGTGGTCTCGAAGATGTCGTGGCCGGGGTAGAACGCGATGGTGGTGCCGGTCTCGTCCGTGGCCTCCATCCGCTCCAGCTCCGTGACGGGCGTGCCGTACTCGAACTCCTGGTGCCAGCGGTACCCGTCGCGGCGCACGTCGACGATCATGCGCTCCGACAGCGCGTTCACGACGGAGGAACCCACGCCGTGGAGGCCGCCGGAGACCTTGTAGCCGCCGTCGCCGAACTTGCCGCCGGCGTGCAGGACTGTCAGCACGAGGGTGACCGTGGGGATCTTCTCCACGGGGTGTTCCTTGACCGGGATGCCACGGCCGTTGTCCTTGACGCGGACGCCGCCGCCATCGAGGAGTTCAACCTCGATGGAATCGCAGTACCCGGCGAGGGCCTCATCGACGGAGTTGTCGACGATCTCGTAGACGAGGTGGTGCAGGCCGCGTTCACCGGTGGAACCGATGTACATGCCGGGGCGCTTGCGCACCGCCTCAAGGCCTTCGAGGACGGAGATCTGGTCGGCGTCGTAAGATCCGGAGACGGTGATGTCTGCTGAATCTTGGAGTCCCTCCATCCGCGCTTGGGGGGTGAGGTCCTCATCCATGGTCACGTCGTCCGACACATTGCTCCTGTCCACACAAAGTGGCGCCGGGATTGCCCCAGCGCCGTTGAACGTGCCAATACTACCGCGAGTGCGCGCAAAACCACGCATTAACGACGCAGGATGGGCGTTCATTCGCACTTATTGCGCGTTTGGGCGTTCCAACGGGGGCTGAGACGTGGTCCCCTATCCCTCGGGGGGCCGTAGGGCCGCAGATCGGCGCGTGATCGAACCGCCGGAGGGCACCGTCGGCCGGCCAGGGGGCAGAATCTGGGACATGGACACGTTCCCCCTCCCTGCCGCCGAGTTCTACCGCGAACTCGAGTTCGACAACACCCGTGACTTCTGGCTCGCCAACAAGGCGCGCTACGACAACGAAGTGCGCGGCCCGCTGACCCGGGTGGTGGCCGCGCTGGCCGAGGAGTTCGGGGAGGCCAAGGTGTACCGCCCCCACAAAGATGTGCGGTTCGCCAAGGACAAGTCGCCCTACAAGACCCACCAGGGCGCGTACGTGGCGATGGCGCCGGCCTGCGGTTTCTACGTCGAGGTCAACGCCGAGGAGGCCTTCGCCGGGGGCGGCTTCTACCGCGCGGAGCCGGAGGCGCTGGCCCGCTTCCGCGCCGCGATTGACGACGAGCGCTCGGGCGGCCAGCTCCAGACGATGATTGAGGGCCTCGAGCGCGACGGGTGGCTGATCACGGGGCAGACCCTCGCCACCGCGCCGCGGGGCTTCACGAAGGCGCATCCCCGGATCAGGCTGCTGCGGCACCGGTCGCTGAGCGCGATGCGCGAGGAGACGGCCACGGGGGTGGAGGCGTTCGCCGAGGAGGTCCGCGAGATCTGGCGAGGGTCCGCCCCGCTGGTGGACTGGATGGCCGCCCGGCTCAACGACTGAGCCCGGGACCGTCTTGGGCTACGCCTCAGCGCTGACCGTCACGCTCTCAGCCACGGTGGGCGAGGGAGCGGCCGGCGTCGACGGAACTTCGCTCAGAGACTCCGTCACCGTCTGGCTGGGTACCGGCGTCGGGGAGGGCTCGGGCGAAGGCGCCGGCGGCGTTGACGACGGAGGAGGGGGTGGCGGTGGCGGTGGTGGCGACGAGGTGACGGGGCTCGGCTCAGGCGATTTCGTCGTCGCACTGGCCGAGGGGCTGGGCTTCGGTGCCGCAGACGTCGTGGTGGGCGTGGGTGCCGGTGTCGTCCCCGGCGCGGAGGTGCTGGGCGGGTTCGACGTGGTACCCGGTGCCGGGGTGGAGGGCTTCGGCCCGGCGGCCGACGTGTCACCGGGCTCGGGCGCGGGCGGCGGCTCCGAGGTGGCACTCACCGAGGGCTGGCCGGGGACCGACGGCGACAGGGAAGGGCTCGGCGAGGGGGAAGGCGACGGTGAAGGCGACGGCGACGCGCTCGACGAGGGCGTTCCGGGGGCCAGCGTCATCATGACCGAGAGGTCGACGACGCCGGGCTTGCCGTTGAGCCACGGGATGGGATCAGTGAACTGCCCGTTCACGATCACCTCGAAGTGCAGGTGACAACCCGTGGAGTACCCGGTGCTGCCGACGCGGCCCACGCCCTGCAGGGCGGAGACCTTCTGCCCCACCTTCACGCCGATGGACGAGAGGTGGTTGTAGGTGGTCACGACGCGGTAGCCGCCCAGCCTGCCGTGGTCGATCTTGACCTGCACGCCGTTGCCGCCGGCCCAACCGGTGCCGACGACGGTGCCGGCAGCGGCGGCACCCACCGGGGTGCCACAGGGGGCCGCCCAGTCGTGGCCCGTGTGCAGCTTGTACACGCGTAGCACGGGGTGGAACCGCATGCCGAACTTCGACGACGAGCGCCCGCGCACCGGTGGCGAGAGGAGCGCGCCCGCCTTCTGGGTGCCGACGGACTCCACCGTCGTGACGGGGATGGTGGCCGGGGCAACGGGCAGGGGCACGACGACGGGATCGAGTTCCTTCACCCCGTCGGGCTGGATGACCTCAGGCGTGGGCGCGTTGTGCGGATCGAAGCCGAGGTCTTCCCCGCCGGGCACCCGCCAGGTCTGGTAGCCGCCCTCGACGGCGTAGACGCCCAGCGGATCCGTGAATTCTTCGCCGAACACTTCCTGGACGCTGGCGCGCGCGTGGCCGATGCCCGGAGCGGGTGCCGGTGGGCTCTGGATGATCGCGGCGGGGGCGGGCACTGCTTCGATGACCTGCTCATCGCTGCTTGCACCGACTAGCGCAACCAGACCCACTGCAACAGCGGCGGCCAACACTGAGGTGGTGCCTCGCAGTTTCATCTTGCTCCCAGCCCCCCAAGCCGTCGTCAATGACTACTCAAACCATCGAATCACCTTCGAGGACCAATTGGAAGGGCAACTGAGAATCCACGGCGTGTAATTCAGCTCATCACAGCGCCAGGAGGGGAAAGGTGGCGATAATGACCGCCGATCCCGGGAATCAGCCCTCGGCGGCCTCGAACTCGACAGTGAGAGCGACGCTGATCTCCACGTCGACGGGGTCGAGATCCAGGTCGAGGGCGGCGGTGCCGTCGGCCCGGAGGAGCGCCTGCCTGTAGTGCAGCGACGGCGGCTCGCCCCCGTCGGTGACCGCCACCGGCTCCGGCGCCTGGCGCCCGGCCGCGGCGGCGATCCACCTGGCGCGCTGCCGTGCATCCTGGAAGGCGTCGCGGATGGCCTCTGGCTCGATGGCGTCGCGGGTGTCCTGGGTGAGTTTCCACTGGACGTTGTCCACCGTGACGCCGTCGACCGCGGCGAAGCGGCCGAGGAAGTCGCCGAGGTCGTCGAGTTCCCAGACGATCACGGAGCCGTCCAGCTGGGCGACATGCTGCGGCTCACCCGCGCCCGAGAAGTCGGTCCACGTCCGCAGGCCCGACAGGTGAGCCTGATCGCCGTCGTCCTCAGGGGTCAGTTCGTCGAGGAGGGACCGCACCTGCTTGGCCACCGCCGCGACCTCGCCGATCACGGCGTCGTGGTCCGCACCCCGTCGGCCGACGGAGAACGACACCTGCGCGCACTCGGCGCGCACCTTGACGCGGCTGGTTCCAGTGACCGTGATCCTCATCTGACCAGTACAGCACTGCTTCCGTGCCCCCACTTACGATGGCGACATGCACAAGCTGGTGATCCTCGCCGACACGCACCTGCCCAAGCGTGCCCACGACCTTCCGCCGGAGCTCTGGGCAGCCATCGAGGCCGCCGACGTCGTCCTCCACGCAGGCGACTGGGTCGAGCCGGCGCTCCTCGACGAGGTGGAGCGCCGAGCCGGGGGTCGTCACGTCGGCGTGCACGGCAACAACGACGGCGCGGTCCTGCGTCAGCGACTACCCGAAGTCGCCAGGACGGTCATCGGCGGGGTGCGGTTCGCCGTCGTCCACGAGACGGGGCCGGCGGCCGGGCGCGAGAAGCGGATGGACGCCGCCTTCCCGGACACCGACGTCCTGGTCTTCGGCCACTCCCACATCCCCTGGGACACCGTGACACCGGCGGGGATGCGGCTCCTGAACCCCGGCTCGCCCACCGACCGTCGCCGACAGCCGGTGGGCACCTTCATGACCGCCACCGTCGATGCGGGCAGGCTCTCCGACGTGACCCTCGTCGCCGTCGACCCGGCGTGGCGGACGGCGGCTCAGCCGTAGGTGTCGCGGGGGCCCCGGCCCTGGACGGACCGCAGCCCCTTCTTCCAGTTGGGGGCTTTCGGGCCGCGGAACTCGACGCGCAGGACGGTCTGCTCGCCCAGCGCCGCGTTGAGCTTGGCCACCAACTGGGACGCGGCGTACCGCATGGCGGTGGCCCACGCCGTCGAGTCGCAGTCGACGATCAGCACCCCCGCGTCATAGTTCACCGGCTTGGAGTGCGCGGCGTTCGACTCGCCCACCAGTTCGGGCCAGCGGCGCAACACCGTCGACAGGTTGATCCGGCGTTTCCAGCCGCGCTTGCGCACCACCTCGTTCAGCACATCGCCGACGAGCTTGGGGTCGCGGTCGTCCGGGTGCGCACTGCTGCGCTCCTGCTCGAACACCCGCCTCGTGCGCCGCGGGGTGCGCGGCGGGGCGGGTTCGGGCAGCACGACGCCGTATTCAGAGGCCTCGACGGTGGCGCGGGCGATCTCCGACGCCAACTCGAGCCCCGTGGGATCGTGCGGCTCGGACATGGGTCCAGCTTAGTCTCCGCAGCGACGTTCCCGGGCGGCACCTATCCCAGGGTGTTCTCGGCGAGGCTGGCCATCCAATTCGACTGCGGCACCGATTCCGGGGTGTCGCCGGCGCTCTGCAGAACCAGGACCCGGATCTTCTCCGGCCCCTCCACGTAGAACGACAGGCCGAGCGCGCCGGGCACCGACCCTCCCTTGAAGCCGATGTAGACCGCGCCGGGCACCTCGATGCCGGGATAGGCGGCCAGGATGCCGCGCACGGGCTTGCCCGGCTCCGTGGCGGCGCGCTGCTGGAGGTTGACGTGGGCCGCGCAGAGGTCCGCGGCGGTGGCGTACCAGTCGATCCCCTCGTCCCAGAACGGGCTGCCCATGGTGGTCTCGTCGTAGGTGAGGTCCCACTCCGGCAGGCCGGAGAGGACCGCGCGTTGGGCCTCGGAGACCGCCACGGTGGCGTCGTTGTAGCCGTTGGAGGCGGCCGCCCACTTGGCGCGGATGCCCTGGTCGCCGGCCATCTGGAAGGCCTCGCGGGTGGTGAGGAACGGCCGGTTGAGCTCCGGTGCGTGGTGCCCCATCTTCTCCAGCTCGGCCTCCACGGCCTCGCGCCCCACGGCGTCGATCAGGAGGTCCGCGGCGGTGTTGTCGCTGGTGGAGATCATCTCCAGCGCGGCCTTCTCGACGGTGACCTTCGTACCGGCCGGTTCGTTGCGCAGGTTGCCGGTGGGCAGCGACTTGAGGCCTTCGGTGAGCGTCAACTCCTGTTCCCACGTCAACGTACCGTCCTCGACGGCGGTGGCCACGGCGCCCAGCACGTAGAGCTTGAACATCGAGGCGATCGGCAACACCTTGTCGGCGTCGCGCTGTTCGATGGGTGTGCACTCCGGGGTATCGCCGGTGCGGGTCACCTCCGCGAGCAGGAACGACGAGGTGGGCGCCTTGTCGAGCAGCAACTGGGACGCCTCCGCGGGCTCCTGGATCTCCGGCGCCTTCTCGTTGGGCACGAACATGAGACCGTCGATCTTGCCGTCCTTGAGCGCGATCATCATCAGCACGGGCGTGGCCGGCGAATCGAGTTCTGCCGTGCCCTGGGTGTCGGTGCCGTCCCAGCTGACCAGCGTGAAGGGGCCCTCCTCGCGGAGCTGCGCGAACACCTGCCCGACCTGGTCTGCGGGCACCTGGCCGAGGAACTCGTCGCCCAGCCGCTCCTCCGCCTCCTCGGCGGTGGGCCCGGCGTCGGCCGCCAGCAGGTCCAGCACCCACTGCGCGGCCTCACCGACGGGGGTGTCCGGCAGCTCCACCGGCACGGCCTCCTGGGTGGGCGACGCGGTGGTCGAGGCCTCTGTGGAGGCGGTGGTGGGTTCCGGCGCTGGAGGTTCCGTCGCGCCGGAACAGGCGCTCAGGGCAAGCGCGACGACGGCGGCGAGGGCGAGGCGGGAGTGAGGCATGGGGACATGAATACCATGCCCTTCCGCCCTGCTACTTCGCGGGCCCCCGGCGACCCCAGCGGAAGTACGCCAGCGGCAGCAGCCCCATGGAGCTGACGGCGCCCAGCGCGGGCAGCCAGACAGCCTTGGGGCCGTTGACCTCGTCCTTGTCGCGCCTGGCGACATCGATCATGGCCGCGATGCGCAGCACCACGTCGGCCGTTCCGCCGAGCCCCATCAGCGCCCGCACCCAACCAGGGAGATCCTCGAACTTCTTCTTCGCCATGTCACGCTTCTTCGCCATGTCACGCCTCCTACCTGCCAGGTTAGTCCCCGGCAGGACGGAGGGTGCCGCTTTGGGGGGTCAGGCGACGCGGAGTTTGCCCACGGCCTTCAGCACGCGGCTGGGGCCGTCGGTCCAGACACCGGGGAGGTGCGCGTCGTTGGGGAACGCGACGACGAACCAGCCCGGCTGCAGGTTGACGGTGACGGTGGTCGGGCCCTCGTGGAGTCCGAAATCGGTCTCCTCGTCGAACTCGGTGGCCGGGGTCAGCGCGTCGAGCGCCGCGAGCTTGATGGTCTCCTCGCCCTCGAGGACCACGTGCACGTCGGCGAAGCGACGGTGCGCCTCGAACTGGGTCTTCACCTCGGGGTCGGCAGCGTCGTACGAGAAGATGTTGACCGCGCCGATCTCCTCCGCGAGCTCGATGGTGCCGGGCTCGACATCGGTGCCGAGGCCCATGATGGTGTCGAGGATCTCCGCCAATCCGGGAATGTCCGCGTAGCGCGACCTGTGGTCGAGGGTGTCGATGATCATGCCGGGTACCTTCCCGCCGGGCCCCTGCCCAGCGTCAACCAGATCACGGTACCCCCGGCCCTTTCAGCCCCGCGATTCCTCAGGGTGATCGGACAATCCGGACTGCGCATCCTGGGACGGGGCGACGGTGCCGGCGTTCACCGTGAACCGGCGCTCGGCCGGGAAGTCCGGCACGTCGGCGCCGACGGCGGCGGTGATCAGCACCTGCTCGGCGTCGGCGATGGCGGCGCCCAGCCGTTCGCGTCGGGCCACGTCGAGTTCGGCGAACACGTCGTCGAGCACCAGGACCGGCTCCGTGCCGTCGTCGCGCACCAGGGAGAAGCCCCCCAGCCGCAGGGACAGGGCGAGCGACCAGGATTCGCCGTGCGACGCGTACCCCTTCGCCGGTAGTTCTCCGATGGACAGCTCCACGTCGTCGCGCTGCGGGCCCACCAGCGTCATGCCGCGGTGCAGTTCATCGCCGCGCAGGCGGTCCATGGCCTCAAGCAGCCTGCGCTGCAGCTCCGCACGCACGTCCTCGGCCGCGGCGACATCGGCCAGGTCGAGACCGCTCTTGTAGACCGCGTCGATCTGGTTGTTCTTCGGGGCGATGGTTTCGTACGCGCGCTGGGCGTACGGCAGCACGTCGGCAAGCGTGTCGAGCCGGGCGTGCAGGAGCTCGGCGCCCAGCGCCGCGAGCTGCTCGTTCCACACGGCGAGCGTGATGTCCTCGTCCCCGCCCTGCGACACCTGGGAGCGACCGGACATGGACTTCAGCAGCGCGTTGCGTTGCCGCAGCACCCTGTCGAAATCCTGCTTCACCCCAGCCATGCGCGGCCACCGGGTCACGACGAGCGAGTCGAGCCACCCGCGACGGTCTGACGGGTCTCCCCGCACGATGGCGATGTCCATCGGGGAGAACACGACGGTGCGCAGCGCCCCCACCAACTCGCGCGGGCGCTGCAACGGCGCCCGGTTGAGCCGGGCCACGTTCGATTTGCCGGGCACCACTTCGAGCTCGAGCCAGATCAACCGGTCGTCGTCGCGGGCGGCCTGAACCCTCGCCCTGATGATCGCCGACGACGCGCCGGCGCGGATCAGCGGGGCCGTCGTCGACACGCGGTGCGACGACATGGTGGACAGGTACTCGATGGCTTCGACCAGGTTGGTCTTACCCTGGCCGTTGGCGCCGACGAAGACCGTGACGCCGGAGGTCAGCTCGAGGTGGGCCTCGTGGTAGTTCCGGAAATCAGCAAGCGCGAGCTCAGTGACGAACACGTCAGCTGGGCAGGCGCATCAGCATGATGACGTGGCGGTAATCGCCCAACGGGTCCGCATCGATGCTGGGCAGGCCCATGATCAGGCAGGGCTTGCCGGGCAGCGTGAACGAGAAGTGCGCGAAGGGGGCGTCGAGCGCGGTGAGCGCGTCCAGCAGGTAGTGCGGGTTGAAGCCCGCATCCGTGATGGACTGCTCGTCGCCGACGACCTCGATCTGCGCGTCGATGGCCTCGACGGCCTGCGCCTGGTCCCCCGTGGCGGCCTCGAGCGTGATGTGGTCCTCGTTGATGCGCATGCGCAGCGGCGTGTTGCGTTCCGCGACGAGGGCGACGCGCTTGACCGCGGCCAGCAGGTCTGCGGTGTCGATGCGGACGCTGACGGTGGCGGAGACGTCCATGAGGTGGCGCACCTTGGGGAACGCCTGGCTGAGCAGGCGCGTGGTGGCCTGACGCGAACCCTTCGAGCCCTCGCCGACGAAGCCGGCGAGGCCTTCGCCCTCGGCCTCGGTGGTGGACAGCGAGATGGTGACGGTGTCCCCCGAAGTCATGGACTTGGCGGTGTCAGCGAGCACCTTGCCCGGCACCAGCACGTTGCCCTCGAGGCCCGGGCTGGTGGGGTTCCAGGTGAGTTCCTTCAGCGCCATGCGGTAGCGGTCTGTGGCGAGCAGCGACAGGTTCTCGCCGTTGATCTCCATCTTCACGCCGGTGAACACGTTGAGGAGCTCGTCGCGGCCCGCCGCCACGAACACCTGGCCGACGGCCTTCTCGAACACAGCCGCGTCCACGGTGCCGGTCTGCGTGGGCATGTCCGGCAGGGTGGGGTACTCGTCGACGGGCAGCGTCTGCAGCGTGAAGCGCGCGGAACCGCAGGTCAGCTCCACCTTGGTGTGGTCTGCGTTGAGGTCCACCGGCTTGTTCGGCAACGAACGCGCAATGTCCGAGAGCAGGCGGCCGGAGACCAGCACCTGGCCCTCGTCGCTCACCTGGGCCGGAAGCGTGACCTTGGCCGACGTGGTGGAGTCAAAACTGCTCAGCGTCAGGCCGTCGCCGTCCGCCTCCAGCAGCATGCCTGCCAGGATGGGAGCGGTGGGGCGGTTGGGCAGGCTGCGCGCCACCCAGGCCACGGCGTCGGCAAGCGCCTCGCGTTCAACTCGAATCTTCACGTGTCACACCTTTGTCGTTCTACCCAAAAAGCTCGTCGCCAGCATCATACCCAGACGTTGGTTGAACGCGTCGTCAGTCGACGGCGATGGAGTCGAGGATCGCCAGCCGGCTGGCCCGGCGGGCGGGGGCGATCGCGGCCAGGACACCCACGGCGGCGGCGACCACCACGAAGACCAGCAACTGCACCCAGGGGATGACCAGCGTGCCGATGCCCTGGTCGCGCAGGAGCGTCACGAGTGCCGCGCCGAACGCCACCCCCAGGACAACCCCCAGGACGGCGCCCAGCGTTGCGACGAGCACGGCCTCGAGCGTGACCATCCGCCGCACCTGCGGCCTGGTCATGCCGACGGCCCTGAGGAGCCCCACCTCGCGCACCCGTTCCATGACGGACAGGCCGAGGGTGTTGACGATCCCCAGCACCGAGATCACGACGGCGAGCGCGAGCAGCGCGTACAGGGTGGCGAAGATCTGGTCGAACTGCGCCACGCGGCTCTCCACGAACTCCTGCACGTCGGACACCACGACGGTGGGCACCTCCTCGGTGACCTCCTCGAGCCCGGCCCTGACCGCGGCCGGGTCCGCGTCGTCGTCGATGAAGACCACCAGTTGCTGGACCATCGACGCATCGGCGACCTCCGCGAACGTGTCCGGGGTCACCACGATGTCGCCGATGGGGAGCGCCGCGCCCTCCTCGTGCAGGCCGGTGACGAGCACGGCGGCGGTGCCCTTGGGGCCGACCAGGTCGATGACCTCGCCGAGCGTGAAGCCGTGCTCGTTGGCGTAGTCGGCCGACAGCACGACGGGCGGCTCCCCGCCCTCCTCGCTCAGCGACCCGACGGTGACGTCGAGGCTGGTGCCCCGCTCCAGGCCCTCGGGTGTCAGGCCGAACAGGCTGGTGGGCTCGTCGATCCCCTCCACCTGAGCCGCACCCCGGTACCCGGCGTAGACGTCGGACACCCCGTCGACCTCCCTGGCGGCGTCGAAGAGCTTCGCGTCGAAGGGCTGGTAGGCCAGCGGCGCGATGACGAAGTCGCCGCGCTGGTCCTCGGTGAGCTGGTTGCGCAGCGACGTGGTGGTGCTGGCGGCCAGGATGGCGACGGTGGACACCAGCGCGAGGCCGATCATCAGCGTCGCGGCCGTGGCCGCGGTGCGGCGGGGCTGGCGCACGGAGTTCAGCTGCGCCAACTTGCCCACCTCGCCGAACAGCAGACGGAACCCCCTGCCGAACAGCCAGATCAGCGGCGCCCCGATGACCGCCGCGGCGATCACCATGCCGATCAGCAGCGCGGCGGCCCCCGCGCCGAACCAGATGAGCGGCTGCGGCACGTCGAGCCACAGGGCGATCACCATGGCGGCCACGCCCAGCTCGATCAGCGCCACCCCGAACAGTGGGAGGCCGCCGAGGCGCTCGGGCCCGGACTGGGCGGCGCTGGTCATGGCCTCCACTGGGCGGGTCTGCGACGCGCGGCGGGCGGGCAGGTAGGCGGCGATGAGCGTGATGACGACGCCGATGGCGTAGGACGCGATGATGGCCGAGGAGGTGACCGTCGGCGTGATGTCCCCGGGGTCGATGCCGAAGGCGCGCATCAGGCCGAGGATGCCCCAGGCGAGGCCGTAGCCGACGGCCAGGCCCAGGGTGGCGCCGATCAGGCCGATGAACAGCGCCTCGATCAGCACCGTCCCGCTCACCTGGCGGCGGGTGGCGCCGATGGCGCGGTACAGGGCGAGCTCGCGCGCCCGCTGCGCCACCAGGATCGAGAACGTGTTGAGGATCAGCAGTGCGGCCACGAGGAGGGCGATCCCCGCGAAGACCAGCAGGAAGATGTTGACGAAGCCCAGGCCGACGTTGAGTTGCTCCTCGATGCCCTCGGCCAGCTCATCCCCCGTCTCCGCGACGAACCCGTCGGGGAGCACCTCCTGGACCGCCTGTGCCACCGCGGCGGCATCGGCCTCCGGGGTGGTCTGGACCCACATGGCGTACGAACCGGGGCGCCCGTCCTGTGCGATCGCCTGGATCTCGGGGAGGGTGAAGAACAGGTAGCTCGCGCCGACGGTGCTGCCCGCGCCGTACGTGCCGGTGCCGACCAGCGTGTAGGAGCGGATCCCGGTGCGCGGGGTGGCGACATCCAGTGTCTCGCCGATCACATACCCCCCGCGTGCCGCGGTGGCGGGGTCGAGGACCACCTCGTCGTCGGCGGTGGGGGCACGGCCGTCGATGATCCGGGCGCCGGCCACACCGTCGGAGGACGTGGCGTCCTGCCAGTTCATGCCCAGGCCGGGAGCACCCGAGAAGGCCAGCACGCGGCCGTCGTCGTCGAGCGGGTACACCTGCGTGTTCGACACCATGGGCTCGACGCGCACCACCCCGTCGATCGCCTCGACGGCGGCGACATCCTCGTCCGTCAACAACGCGGGCGGGACGCCGGGGTTGTTCTCGAACCCCGAGATGCCGGTGGCCTCGAACGACACGTTGACGTCTGCCAGCGACCCCTTGACCAGCGAGTCGAAGCTGGACGACAACATGTTGGTGAACATCAGCGAACCGGCGACGAACGCCACCCCGAGCACGATCGACAGGGCGCTCATGATGAGGCGCACCTTGCGCGCCCAGACGGATTTCAGCGTGGCCCGCAACATGGGTCAGTCCAGCAGGGCGCGGCGGGCGATGGAGCGTTCGACGGTGGATTCTTCCTCGACCTCGTCACCGACCGGAGCGTTCATGGAGGCGGCCGTTCCGTCCCGGTACACCACGGGGCCCGCCGCGGCGGGCTGGTCGTGGCGGGGGTACAGCGTGGCCATCGCGCTGAGCAGCTGATCCTGCGTGGCGCCGCGCATCTCGTGGACGATGCGGCCGTCGGAGAGGAACACGGTGCGGTCTGCGTAGCTGGCGGCGTGGGCGTCGTGGGTGACCATGACCACCGTCTGGCCGAACTCGTCCACGGAGCGCCTGAGGAAGCCGAGCACCTCCGCGGCCGACGTGGAATCCAGGTTGCCGGTGGGCTCATCGCCGAACACGATGTCCGGGCGGTTCATCAGGGCCCGGGCGCACGCCACCCGCTGTTGCTGGCCGCCGGAGAGCTCCGAGGGCTTGTGGGTGAGCCGGTCCGCCAGGCCCAGTACGTCGACGATGCGGTCGAACCACTCCGCATCGACCTTCTTGCCGGCGATCGCCAGCGGCAGCGTGATGTTCTCGCGGGCCGTGAGCGTGGGCACCAAGTTGAACGCCTGGAAGATGAAGCCGATGCGGTCGCGGCGCAACTCCGTCAGCGGGGTGTCGCCGAGCGGCCCGACGGCGGTGTCGCCGATCCAGACCTCGCCCGCGGTGGGCGTATCCAGAGCGGCCATCAGGTGCATCAGGGTGGATTTGCCGGACCCCGACGGGCCCATGATGGCGGTGAATTCGCCCGCGCGGATCTCGAAATCCACGGAGGACAGTGCCGTCACGACGGCAGAGCCGGTTCCGTAGATCTTGGTGAGGCCTTCGGCCCGCGCTGCGATGCTCACCATTCGAGACTAGCGGGTCGGGAAAACGTGCTCACCGAGGCTGAACGCCAGGGCTGCGATCTCCTCGGGCGACTCCTCCCCGCCCAGCACCGCGTCGACCTGCATCGCCCAGCCGGCGGAGTCGTAGGCGACCTGCTCCTGCTCGGCCTCCGACGTGTACCGCTGGGTGGCGGTGGTGCCGTCGATGATCCGGGCGTACCAACGCCGCTTGGCGTACAGCGCGAAATCCGCCGCCACGTACTGCTCGCCGGTGAGGTAGACCACGTCGTAGTGGTCCGCCCTGGCGTCGAAGTACTTCTCCAACTGCCAGCGCCAGTAGCCACCGATGTGGTCTGAGGCGGCAACGGGCCGCTCACGGTCGCCGGCCAACGCGATGGCCGCCCACGCCGGCAGCGCGCCGGGCGAGTTCGTCAGGCCGGGGGCGCCGAGGTCCGGCACGTAGTGGGTGCGTTCCCCGGCCCCCGGGCGACGCACGGCGGTGACGAGGTCGACGGCGAGGCCGGGCGTCGTCGGCAGCGTGGGTTCGTCGTGGTGGCTGACCACCAGCACGCGCGTGACCCCGAGATCACGCAGCTCCTCGCGCGGGGTGGGCTTCTCGTCCACGTCGATGAGCGGCGTGGCGGGCAGTTCCGAGAACGGCTCCCTCCACCTCTTCGCCAGGTCCGTCAGCGCCTCCGGTTTAGGCGCGAACAGGCCCTCGTTGGCCAACATGCAGGCTGCGGCAGTGGGGGTGTGGAGCGGCGGTGCCCCGTCGATCCAGACGCCGAACGGCCAACCGCGTGAGGCAGCCGCCCACAGCGCGAGCTCAGCGGCCCATTCGTCCGGCGCGACGACGGGCATCGGCTCGTGGATGTGCTTCTGGAGCCAGTTGAGCAGGTTGTCCCACCCCCCGACGGTGGCGGCGTCGAGGGATCCGTCGTGGACGCTGAACGGCAGCGGCGGCAGGGCCAGCGTCTGGGCCGGGTCCAGGCCGTCGAAGCGCAGGAGCTGGCCGTCGCGCTTCAGCACCTTCCAGCCACGGGCGCCGGCTATGTGGGCGGCGACCGGGTCGTCGGAGATCAGGACCGGGGTGCGGTGCGTCATGCGGACAGGCCTCCGATGAGGTCGATTTCGCGGTCAATGGTGGCGGCGCGGCCGCACTGGGCGCGGACCCGTTCGGCCGCGGCCACCGACAGTTCGGGCATCAGCTGGCGGTTGGCCAGCAGGTGGCGGATCGCATCGGCGAAGGCCCAGGGGTCCTCCGCGCGGGGCAGCAGGCTCGAGGCGTCGTCGGTGAATTCGGGGATGGCGGCCACCGGGTTGGTGATGGTGACCATGCCGCTGGCCATCGCCTCGCCGAGCATCACGCCCTGGGTGTCGAAGCGCGTCGGGCACAGGAACACCCCGTGCCGTTGGTGCGCGGCGGCCATCTCGATGGGCGAGGAGTAGCGCTCCTCCACGGTCACGTTGCGGTGACGACGCAGGCCGGCGGTCTCGTCGCGGAAGTGGCGGCCGAAGCCGCGCACCGTGACGGTGAGCTCGGCGAAGCCGGGTTCCTCCGCCAGCACCTCGAGGGCGCGCAGGGCGATGTCGTTGCCGTAGTTGCGTTCCGCGAAGCTGCGCAGCACAAGCAGCTGGGCGGCCTCTTCCGGCTGACGCACCCGGGCCACGAAGGTGTCGCCGTCGATGTGGTTGGGGATCACCTGGGCGTTGCCGGCCGCGACGCCGACGTCCTGGGCGGCCAGTTGGCGCTGGAAATCCGAGACGAACACGACGGTGGCCGCAGCGTCGGTGAAGAGCCTGGCGGCCGCCTCGAACCGGGCGCGGTTCAGCTCGTCCCGGGCGGTGCGGATGGAGGCGAGCTCGCGGCTGTCGTGGTTTCCGGCGAGCCGGCGGTAGTCGCGCACCTCGTAGCCGTGGAACCAGACGGCCAGGCGTTGCGCGGGGACACGGTCGAGTAGCGCGTGGATGGTGCTCGGTTCCGGGGAGTGCGCGAGCACGGGCCGCTCGGCCTCCGCAGCGGCGTCGAGGACGCGTGTGAGCTCCTCCGGGGGGACCGACAACACCGGCAGTTCGCCGTCCGTGCCGGCCTCGGGGGTGCTGCCCGCGCGCAGCGATGAATCCACGACGACACCGCTGAGCCCGGCCGCCTGGTAGGCCTTGGCCCGCGTCCGGACGAATTCGCGGCCACTGCGCCACGGCCTGGGGTACGACGGTGTGAGCAGCACGTAGTCGGCCGAGGCGAGCTGGCCCTCGAGCTCGGTCATCGCTTCACCGTGCGCACGACCTTGCGGACGGCGCGCTCGGCGAGATTCGGCTTCGGCGACGCAGGGCTTGCGGCGAGTCGGTTCTTCAGTTCGACGATCTCCCCTTCGGCCTCCTCCACCTTGGAGCGGGCCTCGAACAGTTCGTCGCGCATCTTGGCCAGGGCCTTGAGGGCCGCCTCGTGTTCGGCCTCCTTGGCCGTGAGGCGCTGGGCGACGGCGAAGAGTTCGCCCTCCATGCGGGCAGCGTGCGCGGCAGCCTTCGTCAGCTCTTCGCGGGTGCTGGCCAGTTCGGCCTCCATGCCCCGCTGGAGGTGGTCGTCAATGCGGCTACGGTCGTCGTCGGTCACGCAGGTGAGTGTAACTGTGGGTGCCGGTTGGTTTGTGGCGTTCGGCGTACTCGTCTGTGCCTCTGTCCACACCCGGTGCTTTGATGATCTTTCTGTAGTTACATTCCAGATGTACTCATAGCGCCTGTGGACTCTGGGGATAACGCGCATCGCCCCTTGTCCTGCCAGTTCGGAGCATGTGGACGGTGTGTGGGCAGATGCAAACTACACGTGGAGTATCTGGGGATGAAAATGGGGGTGTGGAGTTATCCACACCCCCATCCACAGCTTGGGACAGCGTGCCGTCAACATGTTGTCCCCAGGCCGCACGGACCCGGGAACAGGGCAGATCAGCGGCCGAGGAAGCGGCCCAGGAGGCCGACCTTCTGTTCACCGGGATGCTGCCCGTCGCACCACTGGGCAGAGGGCACCCCGCGCTTGACGTCGGAGATGTGCTGGCCGCAGCCGGCCCAGGTGGTCTTGCCGCAAACTTTGCAGTTGACAGGTCGGCACATGGATGAGGTCCTTTCGACGAATTCTGAGCGTCTGCCAGGCGCAGACGATCACTACACCTGAACGATAGCATGATACCCCCGGGGGTACCTACCCCGGGGGGTATAGTGTCCCCCGTGAGAACAGTGATGGTTGGAGGAGTCGCCGGCGGAATGAGCGCGGCGACAAGGTTGCGACGACTCGACGAGGACATGGAGATCGTGGTCCTCGAGCGGAGTGGGTATGTGTCTTTTGCGAATTGCGGGCTGCCGTACCACGTGAGCGGCATCATCGAGGAGCGGTCGGCCCTGCTGCTGCAGACGCCGGAATCGCTGTGGGAGAGGTTCCGGATCGACGTGCGTGTCGGGACGGAGGCCGTGCGGATCGACAGGGCGCGCAAGGTGGTCATCGTGCGTGACGTGGCCACCGGAGAGGAGTCCGAACTCGGCTATGACAAGCTCGTGCTCTCCCCCGGCGCCCGCCCCGTGCAGCCGCCCATCCCGGGCATCGGCCGCGCGTTGACGCTGCGCAACGTCGAGGACACCGACGCAATGGTGGCTGCGGTGCAGGGCGCGCGAACCGCGGTCGTCATCGGCGGCGGCTTCATCGGCCTGGAGGTCACGGAGAACCTGTTGCACCGCGGCATGAAGGTCGCGCTGGTGGAGGCGTTGGACCAGGTGATGGCCCCGCTCGACCCGGAGATGGTGGCGCCGGTGCACGACCGGTTGCGTGAACACGGCGTGGACCTGCGGCTCGGCGCAGCGGTGACCGCGATCGGTGAGACCGACGTCACCCTGGCCGACGGGTCGACCCTGCCTGCCGACATCGTCGTGGCCGCCATCGGCGTGCGCCCCGACGTCGAACTCGCACGCGCCGCCGGGCTGCACGTCGGTTCGCTCGGCGGCATCGTCGTCGACTCCCGCAACCTGACGTCGGATCCGTCGATCTACGCCGTGGGTGACGCCGTCCAGAAGGACGACGCACTGAACGACGACGCGGTGCTGGTGCCGCTTGCCAACACGGCCAACCTCCAGGGCAGGCGCGTGGCCGACGACATCGCGGGCCGCGGTGTGCCCGCCAGGCCCGTCATGGGCACGGCGATCGTCGGGCTCCTCGGCCTGCAGGTGGCCTCCGTCGGCTGGAGCGAGAAGCGGCTCAGGGCCGTGGGCAAGGAGCACCTCGTCATCCACACGCACCCCGCCTCGCACGCCACCTACTACCCGGGCGCGGCGACGATGGCGCTCAAGCTGCTGGTGGATCCCGCCGACGGACGGATCCTGGGCGCCCAGGGCGTGGGTGAATCCGGCGTCGACAAACGCATCGATGTGATCGCGACCGCGATGGCCGGCGGCCTGAAGGCCCCGGAGTTGGCGGAACTCGAGCTGGCCTACGCGCCGCAGTTCGGTTCTGCCAAGGATGCGGTCAACATGTTGGGGTACGTGGCGGAGAACCGCCTCAGTGGGCTGGAGAACTCGATCCAGTGGCACGAGGTGGAGGCTGCGCAGGAGGCCGGCGCCACGGTCGTCGACGTGCGGACACCGAGCGAATTCGAGCGCGGCGCGATCGCCGGCGCGGTGAACCTGCCCCTGGACGAGCTGCGGGACCGGATGGATGAGATCCCCGACGGTGACCTCATCGTGCATTGTGGGGTGGGTATCCGCAGCCATGCCGCGGTCTTCATCCTCGGGGACCGGCGGGTGCTGAACCTCGACGGCGGGTACATGACGTGGAAGGCCGGAACCGCGGCCAGAGTCTGAACGCGGTTGCTGAGCGGCCGCCCCCTGGGCGGGGCGGCGGCTCAGCAACAAGCTGGGCCGTCAGGCGAGCGAAAGGAAGAGCTTCTCCATCTTCGCCTGGTCCATCCCCTGGTCGGGGTGCTCGAGGCACTGCTTCAGGCCGACCGCGATCGTCGAGAAGCCGGCCCTGTCGACGGCCTTGGACACGGCGGCCAGTTGAGTGACGATGTCGTCACAGTCGCGGCCTTCCTCGATCATCTTGATGATGCCGCCCAGCTGGCCCTGGGCGCGCTTGAGTCTGCGGACGACGGATTCCATCTCTCCGGGGTTCAACTGCATGGGGGCCTCCTGGTTCACACTGCCACTATACCCCTAGAGGTATACGGGACCAGCCGTCACGCCTGCTTGATCTGGTTCGTGAGCTCGGTGACCTGATTGTAGAGGTCCCTGTCCACGCCGATCTTCTCCGTGATCTTCCGCACGGCATGCAGCACCGTCGAGTGGTCCCGGCCGCCGAACTTCGAGCCGATCTTCGGCAGCGACAACTCAGTCATCTCCCGGCAGAGGTACATCGCCACCTGACGGGCCGACGCGATGGTGGCCACCCGGCTGGCGCCTGTGAGGTCGTCGTGGCTGATGCCGTAGTAGCCCGCCGTTGCCGCCATGATCGTCTGCGCGTCCACCGGGGCCGCGTCCTCTGGCATGAGGTCGTTGAGCACCTGCTGCGTGAGGTCCTCGGTGATCTCCTGCGCGTTCAGGCTGGCCAGGGCGGCGACGCGGGTGAGGGCGCCTTCGAGCTCGCGGATGTTGGTGGGGATGCGCGAGGCGATGAGTTCCAGCACCTGCGTGCCCGCAGTCAACCGCTGTTGCGCGACCTTCTTGCGGAGGATGGCGATGCGGGTCTCGAGGTCCGGCGGCTGGATGTCGGTCATGAGGCCCCATTCGAAGCGCGAGCGCAGCCGGGGTTCCAGCGCCTCCAGCAGCTTCGGCGGCCGGTCCGACGTCATCACGATCTGCTTCTGGGCGTTGTGCAGGGTGTTGAACGTGTGGAAGAACTCCTCCTGCGTCTGGATCTTCGACTCCAGGAACTGGATGTCGTCGACGAGCAGCACGTCCACGTCGCGGTACGACGAGCGGAACTCGGCGGTGCGGTTGTTGGAGATGGCGTTGATGAAGTCGTTGGTGAGCTCCTCCGTGGAGACGTACTTCACGCGGAGGTTCTCGTAGTAGCTGGTGACGTAGTGGCCGATGGCGTGCAACAGGTGCGTTTTGCCCAGGCCCGACGGGCCGTAGATCATCAGCGGGTTGTAGGACTTGCCGGGGGTCTCCGCGACGGCGGCGGCCGCGGCGTGCGCGAAGCGGTTCGACGAGCCGGCGACGAAGGACTCGAAGGTGTAGCGGGGGTTGAGCCGCACCTCCTGGGGCTTCGAGCGCGGGAGCATGGGTTGCGGCGGCAGCTCCTCCGGCATCGGCGGGGCCGGAGCCGGCTCGTCGGGCACCAGCTCGGGGCTGATCATCACCGCGAGGTGGGTGGGCTGGCCGAAAAGTTCGCTCAGCCGGTCCTCAATCTGTGGGCGGAGTTTCGTCTCCAGGCGTTCGCGGGTGGGTTCATCACCGACGGCGAGCATCAGCGTCGAGCCGTGCATGTCCACAGGCCGGGTACGGCGTAGCCAGGCGCGAGTGGGGAAATCAGCGGACGTGATCACGTCCTCCCACAGCACCGCCAGGTCTGGCGTCGGTGATTGAGTCACCTCACCCACTTCCCGGGCGGTTCTTCCGCCTCACATCGCACTCGTCCACAGAGTTGTCCACAAGAGGGTATAACTGATCTCGAGCTAAGCCCAATGCTGCCCCGCCTGTGGATAACCGGAGACAGACTTATGAAACTAGTCCCCGTAGAACGATCCTGCAAGGAGAATCGGCGTGTTGCCGGAGTGTCGCCTGGACTACAATCATGTAGTTTGTTTAGTTGACTGGCTGAACTGCGCCGGTTTGGCTAACGAGGGGTTGTCCACGTATCGTTGACCAGTCGCCATCTCGGCGGCCACTTCCCCCTGCCCGGGCCACGGGCAGCGTTCAACCTTCGATCTTGAGGGAGTAATCCCATGACTAAGCGCACGTTCCAGCCGAGCAACCGTCGTCGGAGCCGCAACCACGGTTTCCGCGCCCGCATGCGTACCCGCGCCGGCCGCGCCATCCTGAGCGCCCGTCGTCGTAAGGGTCGCATCGAGCTGTCGGCCTGACTCTGTGCTGCCGAAATCGCAGCGCCTGAAGAGGCCCGGCGACTTTGGCATCACCGTCAGGCACGGCTCGAGAGCGGCAACGCCGACAGTAGTGGTGCACGTGAGGCACCCTCAGCAGAATCCACCCGAATGCACCCGGGTGGGTTTTGTTGTCTCCAAGAAGGTGGGCAACGCCGTGACGCGTAACCGCGTCAAGCGGCGCCTCCGGCACCTTGCCACGGAGCTGACAAGCCCGTTCCCCACAGACGTCGTGGTTCGGGCGCTGCCCGGGGCCGCCGTCGACGAGGCACGGCTCGGCTCTGATTTCGCCGACGCCTGGCGCCGCGCGTTCCGGAAGGCCGGTACATGCTGAAGTACCCGCTCATCTGGTTCGTCAAGGGCTGGCGCCGGTTCATCTCCCCCATGTACGGAGATGTCTGCAAGTTTCATCCCACGTGTTCGGCCTACGGGCTGACCGCGTTGGAGACCCACGGCGCCCTCAAGGGTTCCGTGCTGACCATCGGTCGGATCGCCCGCTGCCACCCGTGGTCGCAGGGCGGGGTCGACTACGTTCCCGGCACGCCGCAGGCTGCTGCCTGGGAACAAGAGAATTCGCGTAGCACGACGCCTGATCAGGCGTCACATCTAGCTGAGGTGGCTTAATGCTCGATCTGTTCGTCTCGCTGAACATCTGGGACAGTTTCTACGGTCTGCTCTCGGCGATGATGCAGCCGCTGTACTGGGCGGTGTCCGGCATCGTGGTGTTCTTCCACCAGGTGCTGAGCCCCGTGTTCGGTGCCAACTCCGGCGTCACGTGGACCCTTGCCATCGTGATGCTCACCGTGCTGATCCGCACGCTTCTCATCCCGCTGTTCGTCAAGCAGATCAACTCTGCCCGCAACATGCAGCTGATGCAGCCCAAGGTGGCCGAACTGCAGAAGAAGTTCGGGCACGATCGTGAGCGACTCGGCCAGGAGACGATGAAGCTCTACAAGGAGGAGGGCGTCAATCCCATGGCGTCCTGCCTCCCACTCCTGCTGCAGATGCCGATCTTCCTGGCGCTGTTCCGCGTGCTGCAGGGTGTGGCCGACGACACCCCGCGTGGCTACTGGTTCACCAGCCGGCCGGATCTGGTGGATTCGCTGCAGCAGTCGACCATCTGGGGTGCCGGTCTGGCCGAGCGCATCTTCCCCATCGAGAGCTTCGGCGCCACGCAGGTCATCGGCATCTTCCTCGTGGTGGCCATGGTGGCGGTCTTCTTCGTCACGCAGCTCCAGCTGATGCGCAAGAACATGCCGCCGGAGTCGCAGACCGGCCAGGCCGCGCAGATGCAGAAGATGATGCTGTACTTCTTCCCCGTCGTGTACGCCATGTCGGCAACGTTCATCCCCATCGGCGTGCTCGTCTACTGGCTGACGTCCAACCTCTGGACGATGGTCCAGCAGGCCATCCTCATCCGTAACAACCCTGCGCCCAACACCCCGGCCTACATCGACTGGGAAGACCGCATGAAGGCCAAGGGCCTTGATCCCGACGAGGTTGTGCGTCAGCGTGCTGACAAGCGGCGCAAGACCAAGCCTGTCTCGACGTCCCGCGTGGTTGGCAGGCCGGCTGATGACGCCTCCGCCGACGGCTCGGTGGCCGAGGACGCGCCGAAGGTGTCGCGCCAGCAGGTCACGCGTCAGACGGTGCGCACCTCCGATGACGGACGCCGGGTCGTGCAGCGGCAGCAGCCGCGGCAGCAGGCCCGCTCCAACCGCAAGAAGAAGTAGACCCTCCGGACCCCCGTTGCCCGAGGCTGTGTACGCCACGGCCGACGCGGGGCCTCCGACCTGAGAGATAAGGATGGACGCAATGTCCGACAAAGACACCGATCTGATGGCCGAGGGCGACCTGGTCGCCGACTACCTCGAAGAGCTCCTCGACATCGCAGACCTGGATGGCGACATCGAGAACTCGGTGCAGGAGGGCCGCGCCTACGTGGCCATCGACACCGATTCCGAGCAACTCGTGGGCAAGGACGGCGAGGTCCTCGAAGCCCTCCAGGAGTTGGCGCGCCTGGTGGTCATGACCGAAACCGGCAACCGGTCCCGCCTGATGGTCGATGTGGCCGGGTTCCGCGCCCGCCGCCGCGCCGAACTCATCGTGCTGGCGAAGGACGCGATCGCTGCGGTGCAGGAGACCGGCGAGTCCGCGCGTCTCGCGCCCATGAACGCGTACGAGCGCAAGATCGTCCACGACGAGGTGGCAGCCGCCGGCCTCGTGAGCGAGTCTGAGGGCGAAGCCCCCAACCGTCGCGTCGTGGTCCAGAAGGTCTGACCAGACCTTCCCGTCCTGGTTCGACGGCGGGCTCGGCTGAGTGCCGGGTCCGCCGTCGATTCGTTTTTGGCATTGTTAGGCATATGGAGCCCATGGAACACGACCCCTCGGAACTCGAGCAGACGATCGCTGTGCGCTTGTTCGGGACTTACCCGCAAAGCGAGAAACAGTTAAGGCAATATGTCGATATATTGGCGTCGCGCGGCATGGAGTGGGGACTCATGGGCCCGCGCGAGGGCGACAAACTGTGGCAGCGACACGTCGCCAACTCGCTCGCGATCGTGGACGCCATCCCGCACGGGCTGGATGTCGCTGATATCGGGAGCGGAGCCGGGCTGCCTGGGATTCCGCTCGCCATCGTCCGTCCGGACCTCCGCATCACGCTGATCGAGTCACTCCAGCGGCGGTGTGAATTCCTGGAGCTCGCGGTCCAAGAGCTGGGGCTCGGTGATCGGGTGGAGGTGCGTCGCGGCCGGGCTGAGGAGGTCAAGGCGCGCTTCGACGTGGTCACGTGTCGGGCCGTCGCTCCCTTGGAAAAGCTTCTGCGCTGGACCACACCCCTGTTCTCCCCTGACGGCATGTTGCTCGCGCTCAAGGGCGCCTCGGCTGAAGAGGAGATCCGCAATGCCGCGAACCTGCTGAAGAACAACCGGCTGAGGGCGGACGTTCTGGAGTTGCAGGCGGCTCCCGGTGTGGAGGGGACGCGCGCCATCCGCGTGACGCGCGCAGGCGCCTGATGCCTGGGCCCTCTCGCCCACTCCCGCCGGCGGGAGCCAGCTCACGGAGGGATGCAGGCATCGAAACTGAATGTTTCACGTGAAACGGCCTCCCCGAATCGTGTTCGACCAGCCGCTTGGGTAGAGTTCTCACGAATCCCCAAGGAGGCCACTCAATGGCGTTGTTCTTCCGCAAGCGCAAGCAGGTGACGGACGAGAACGAGTTGTGGAAGGACCACAGCAATGTTTCACGTGAAACACCCCCACAACCCCGCCGAGCGCTGAGCAACGCCGCGACGGCCACCCTGGAGGAAGAGTACGGGGATGAGATGGTCGAGTACGCGGCGCCGACGCCCACACTCCCCCGCCCCGCTGAGCCCCGCGTGTTCGTCGTGGCGAACCAGAAGGGCGGGGTGGGCAAGACCACCACGACGGTCAACGTCGCAATGGCGCTCGCCCTCGGCGGCCTCAACGTCCTGGTCATCGACATCGACCCCCAGGGCAACGCGTCAACCGCGCTGGGCGTGGATCACAAGTCCGGCACGAAGGGCACCTACGAGGTGTTGACCGAGCAGATCGGCATCATCGAGCACGCTCAGCCGTCCCCGCACTCCCCCAACCTGCACGTTCTGCCGGCCGCCATCGATCTGGCCATGGCCGAGCTGGAGCTGGTGAACGAACGCGGCCGCGAGATGCGGATGCGTGACGCGATCCGTACCTACATCGACGAATCCGGGGTCGACTACATCTTCTTTGACTGCCCCCCGTCGCTGGGCCTCCTCACGTTGAACGCGCTCGTGGCCGCCACCGAGATCCTGGTGCCCATCCAGACGGAGTACTACGCGCTCGAGGGCGTCTCGCACCTGATGCACACCATCAATCGCGTCAAGGGAAACCTGAACGACGACCTGCAGCTCAGCACAATCCTGTTGACCATGTACGACCCGCGCACCAACCTCTCGCGCGACGTCGCGGAGGAGGTGCGGCGCCACTTCCCCAACGAGACGCTCGAGGTGGAGATTCCGCGTTCGGTGAAGATCGCGGAGGCGCCGAGTTTCGGTCAGACAGTCATGACGTACCAGCCGAAGAACGTGGGCGCCCTCGCCTACCAGGAAGCGGCCGAAGAAATCGCCAACCGCGCAGAAAGGGCTGACGCCTGATGGCAGTTAAGAACACGGGGCTCGGTAGGGGCCTCGGGGACCTGTTCGCCCGCACGGATGGTGAATCTGCACCGGAGCAACTCAAGGACGGTTCCGTCTACGAGGAGATCCCGCTTCAGAAGATCGGGCCGAACCCCCAGCAGCCCCGCACAGTGTTCGACGAGGACGACCTGGCGGAACTGGCTGCATCCATCCGCGAGTTCGGTGTGCTTCAGCCGGTCGTCGTGCGTCGAGTCGGGGACGGCTTCGAGTTGATCATGGGGGAGCGGCGCCTCCGCGCGAGCAAGCTGGCCAAGCGCAAGACCATCCCAGCCATCATCCGCGGCACTGACGACGAGGCGCTCCTGCGAGACGCGCTGCTGGAGAACCTCCACCGCGCCAATCTGAATCCGATCGAGGAGGCGCGCGCCTACGGGCAGCTCCTCGACGACTTCGACTGCACCCAGGAAGAGCTTTCGCAGCGCATCCACCGTAGCCGGCCGCAGATCTCCAACACGCTTCGCCTGCTGGGCCTGCCGGAACGAGTGCAGCTGAAGGTGGCGGCGGGGACCATCTCCGCAGGCCACGCTCGGGCGCTGCTCGGCCTGGTTGACGCGGAGGCGCAGGAGCGCCTCGCGGATCGGATCATCGCCGAGGGGTTGTCAGTACGGTCCACAGAGGAGATCGTGGCACTAGGGCGCAACAAGGCCACCCCGCGGCAGTCGACCCCTCGCGGGCCGCAACTGCCGAGCGAACGCGAGCGCGTGATCTCGGGCCATCTCAGCGACCACTTCGACACGCGGGTGAAGGTCAACATCGGGCGGAACAAGGGCCGCATCACCATCGAGTTCGCCTCGGGGGAGGATCTCGACCGAATCATGGCGATCATGGACGGACGCAAGATATAAAGCGCGAAAGTGTTATAGCGGTATATCGACAAAACGATAAGGATGGAAACCCGTATGACGGTCAATGAGGAGAGCGCGTCCAACAACTCCCGGGGGTTCGTCCTCGACGCCGAAGACGTGCAGGGAGTGAAGAGCGCGCTGACCCGCTATCGGGTCATGGCCTGGGTGGTGGGAATCCTGCTCGTCGTCCTGGTGTGCGTGGGGATGCCGCTGAAGTACATCTGGGACGACGACAGGGTGGTCCGCTGGACGGGCATCCCGCACGGCTGGCTGTACGCCGTGCTCCTCATCACCGCGTACGACCTGGGGCGCAGGGTGAAGTGGTCGATCAAGTGGTTCCTCGCCATCATGGCGGCGGGCACCGTGCCCTTCCTGAGCTTCGTGGCGGAGCACTTCGCCACGAAGAACGTGAGGGCGACCCTGCGCGCCTCTGAGCGGCCCTGATAGCTCGGGCCGCCTGGGTTCAGCTGGCTTTGCCGAGCTGGCGGGCCGAGTAGAGCCCGAAGACGATGGCCCCCGCGGCGAACACCCACCACTGCAACGCGTAGCCGCGGTGCGTGGGGGAGCCGTCGGCCGTGGGGAGCACCAAACGGGCCTCCTCGAGCCCCTGGGCCTCGGACTCGGCCTCCGGCAGGGTGACGTAGCCGGCGATCAACGGCGACGGCCACTCCTGGGCGAGCTCCTGGATGCGGACCGAAGGATAGTCCGCCTGTACGCTACCGCCGGCCTCGGGAAAATCCGGGGCGAGGAAGATGCCCTCGACGCTCTGCGTGCCCTCAGGAGGTGCCGGAATACCCTCGCTGGCGTCGGCGGCGTCCACCGAGCCCCGAACGACGGCGATGTACCTGCTGTCGGCCGTCTCCATGAGCGTCAGGACCCGCCAGGGCGACCCGGTGCCGACGGTCGCCTCGTACTCCGGCAGGTAGACCCCCGTGAACGTGACCCGCTTGCCGTAGATGTCCTGCACCACACCGTCGGGGGCAACCGCCTCGGACAACGGTGTGGGGGGCTCCGCGGCTCGCTCGGCCGAGACGTCGCGGGTGGATTCCTGGTAGGACGCCATCTGCCAGACCCCCAGCCACATCATGACGAGCGCCACGACGATGCCTGCCACGATGGCGAGGGCCTGCTTCAGGCGGGTGCTCACCGCAGCGTCGCCTGATCCACCAGCGAGGCGAAGACTTCTCCCAGTTCACGGCCTGCTGCCTCGAACGCCAGCGGCGCCAGCGACGTCTCGGTCATACCGGGTGCCACGTTGCCCTCGAAGAACACGGGCCCCTCAGCGGTGACCATCATGTCGACGCGCGACAGGTGACGCAGCCCGAGCGCCCGGTGGACGGCGACTGCCAGCTCCTGCGCAGCGGTGAGCACGTCGTCGTCGAGCTGGGCCGGGGTCACGAAGCGGGTGGCGCCGGCGGTATAGCGGGACTCGTAGTCATAGACGCCGGACTCTGGCCGGATCTCCACCGGGGGGAGGGCGACGGGGCCGTTGCCCTCGTCCAGGACGGTCACGGCGACCTCGGTGCCGCTGAGGTACTGCTCGATGACCGCAACGGCCCCGTAGGCGTAGGCAGCCACCAGAGCCGACGGCAGCGCAGCCGCGTCGTCGACCTTCGTCACTCCCAGCGCAGAGCCCGACCGCGCGGGCTTCACCATGAGCGGGTAGCCGAGCTGCTGACCGATGGCCGCCATGAGGACCGGGGCGCCTAGTTCGCGGAAGATGTCGTGGGGCAGCGCGATCTGGCGCGGGGCAGCGAGCCCGGCCGCCCTCACGACGGAGGTGGCCACAGACTTGTCGAAGGTCAGTCGGGAAGCGGCGCCAGTGGGGCCGACGAACGGTACGCCCAGCACCTCCAGCACCTCGCGCAGCGCACCGTCCTCGCCCAGGCCCCCGTGCAGCATGGGCACCACGACGGCGTCCTCGTTGCGGCGCATGAGTTCCACCAGATCGGCGTTGACGTCGGTCTCCACGACGACCCGGCCTGCGTCGCGCAAAGCCTGCGCCACGCGTCGGCCGGACCGCAGCGACACGTCCCGCTCATGGCTGAGGCCCCCTGCAATCACGATGACGGTCACAACATCACTCCTTGTCAGCTCAGGTCTGGCGCCGGCCCGGCGGGCATGCGTCGTTCGACGGGGGAGGTGTGCACGCCGAACGTGGCCATCACCTCGAGTTCGCGCCGCACGACGTCGGCGAATCGCTTGACGCCCAGTTGGATGCGCTCGGCCGGCGGGAAGCAGAAGGAGAGGCGGGCGTTGCGCGCGCCCTGACCGTCGGCGTAGAAGGCGGAGCCAGGGACGAACGCCACCCGTGCGTTCACACCGCGGGGCAGCATGGCCTGCGAGTCGAGGCCCTCGGGCAGGGTCACCCACACGAAGAAGCCACCGGCGGGCTGGGTCCAGGAAGTGCCTGTGGGCATCGTCTCGTGGAGCGTGCTGAGCATGGCGTCGCGACGGTCGCGGTACATGTCGCGGAACACCACCACCTGGCGCTTCCAGTCGTGGTTCTTCAGGTAGTTGCCGATGGCGAACTGGCTGAACACGGGCGGGCACAGCGTCGCCGACTCCTGGGCCAGCACCAACTTCTCCCGCACCGCGTGCGGGGCCAGCACCCACCCCACCCGGAAGCCGGGGGCGAAGGTCTTGGAGAAGGAACCCAGGTAGATGACGTCCTCGTCGATGGAGCGCATGGCCGGGATGGGATCAGCGTCCAGCGACAGCAGCCCGTAGGGGTTGTCCTCGACCACCAGCACCCCACCCGAGCGGCAGACTTCGAGGATCTCGCGACGGCGGGCCAGCGGCTGCGTCACGCCGGAGGGGTTGTTGAAGTTGGGGATGGTGTAGAGGAACTTGATGCGCTTGCCTTCGGCGGTGAGGCGCGCGATGGTCTCCCGCAGCGCCGTCGGGTTGAGCCCCTCGTCGTCACACGGGACGTGCACCACCTCGGCCTGGTAGCTGAGGAAGGTACCCAGGGCACCCACGTACGATGGCGACTCCGCCAGCACAACGTCGCCGGGGTTGCAGAAGATGCGGGTGACCAGGTCAAGGCCCTGCTGCGAACCCGCGGTGATGGCGATGTCGTCCGGATGGGCCGTGATGCCCTCGAGTGCCATGACGTCCAGGATCTGCTCGCGGAACTCCGGCTCACCCTGGCCGGAGCCGTACTGCATGATCTGCATGCCGCGGGTGCGCACCATCTCCGCCATCGAATCCGCGATGTCGAGCAGCGGGAGGTCGGCGATGTTGGGCATGCCACCGGCGAGCGAGACGATCTCCGGCCGGTTGGCGACGGCGAACAGCGCGCGCACGGCTGAGACGCGCATGCCGTTGGTGCGCTCTGCGTAGTTGTCGACAAACCGGTCCAGCCGGGTGTCGTGACGGGTGTTGTCGGTCACTGGCCGATCGCCTCCTTGAAGCGGTCCAGGGTTTCGGCGACCGCGGTTTCGCTCTGTTCGGTGACTGACACGAGCAGCACGCCCACTTCGTCGATCACCTCACCGCACGCCGATTCGCCGGTGTCCTCGGAGACCCCACAGTATCGAGAGCCTCCGGTGGGGGATGGGGTCTGAGCATCGATCTCGATGCCCGCGTTGGCCACGAACTCCGCGACATCCGGCTCCGGCCACGACAGGATGAACACGACGGTGTTCTCACCGTCGGTGTAGTCGGCCTGCACGATGCGCTGGTTGGCCGGTCCGGGACCGGTGCTTTCGCTCGACTCGCCGCGCACCAGATCATCCACCATCAGTGGGGTGTCCAGGGGGAACGCGGGCGAGGGGCTCGCTGAGGGGGAAGGTGTCTGCCCGGGGCGATCCGCGAGACTGCCGCCGATCAGCCCACCGGCGAGCAGAAGCACACCCACCCCGCCGGCGAGCGCCGGCTTGACCCAGGCGGGCATGGGCGGCCTCGAACCCACCGGAGGCTCAGGCGTTACCGCCGTCCAGCTTTCGGTGGGTCCAGGGTGGCCGCCGGAGCTCATCAGAGCAGCTCGTCGATGGCCTTCGTGAGTGCCTTCTTCGTCTTGGCGCCCGAGAGCGAGTTGACGACGCGGCCCTTCTGGAAGAACTGCAGCGTGGGCAGGGACAGCACGCCCTGCTGCGCGGCGAGGTTGGGGTTCGTGTTGGTGTCGACCTTCACGAACTTCACGTCGGTGTACTGCGCGGCCAGCTCGTCGAGGATGGGCGACATCTGCTTGCAGGGCGCACACCAGTCGGCCCAGTAGTCGACGATCACCAGGCTGTCAGCCATCAGCACCTCGTCGGCGAACGTATTCTCCGTCACGTCGGTCACTGCCACGGAATTCTCCTTGCACGTTGGTTGAGCGCCGCCTGCTCTGCCGGCGGAGTCGAAAACCCCGTCATTCTACAGAGCAGGCTGCAGTGCAGCTTACGCCTGAGCGTCTGCGAGTTCCTGGAGGTAGCGCTCCGCGTCGAGGGCGGCGGCGCATCCGGAGCCAGCGGCGGTGATCGCCTGACGGTACGTGTGGTCCACCAGGTCTCCGCACGCGAAGACGCCGGGCAGGTTGGTGGCCGTGCCACGACCCTCGACGAGGACGTAGCCCTCGGCGTCGAGGTGCACCTGGCCGTTGACCAGCTGGGAGCGCGGGTCGTGGCCGATGGCGATGAAGACACCGTTGACCTGGAGGTCGCGGTCCACGCCGGTGTTCTTGTCCGTGAGGGTGATCGACTGCACCGAGGTGTCGCCGTTGATGGACTTGATGTGGCTGTTCCACGCGAAGGAGATCTTCGGGTCGCGCATGGCGCGTTCGGCCATGATCTTCGAGGCGCGCAGCTCGTCGCGGCGGTGGACGACGACGACGCTGGAGCCGAAGCGCGACAGGAAGGTGGCCTCCTCCATGGCGGAGTCGCCGCCGCCGATGACGGCGATGGGCTTGTCGCGGAAGAAGGCGCCGTCGCAGGTGGCGCACCAGGACACGCCCCGACCGGAGAGGCGGTCCTCGTCCGGCAGCCCGAGACGACGGTAGCCCGACCCCATGGCCAGGATGACGGTCTTCGCCCGGTACTCGGTGTCGTCGGAGTCCTTGACGATCTTGACCTCACCGGTCAGGTCGACGGCGGTCACGTCGTCGGTGATCAGCTGGGCGCCGAAGCGCTCGGCCTGCTTCCGCATCTCGATCATCAGGTCCGGGCCGTCGATGCCCTCCGCGAATCCCGGGTAGTTCTCCACCTCGGTGGTGTTCATCAGTGCGCCGCCGGAATCCAGCGCGCCTTCGAAGATGACCGGCTTGAGGTTGGCGCGGGCCGCGTAGATGGCGGCGGTGTAACCAGCGGGGCCGGAACCGATGATGATGACGTCGTGGATCTCGGACATGCACACTTCCTGGAGGTGGAGGGATCGGCCCCATCCTAGGCGCTGCCGCCAAGATCGCCGCTTCCGTTCAGGGGCGTTGCGATGCCCCCTGGGATAAGGGCGCGGTAAGGGTTGCGCCCTATACCCAGCCTGTCGCCGCAGGACTAGGGTCGGAGCATGTCTGAAGAACTGTCTCGCGAAGACCTGCACGCCGCGCTCGGGGTCCGCAAGGAGATGGGGGCCGACATCGAGCCGGCCCTCGTGGATTCGCTGGCCCGCAAGATCGAGGCCACCGTGGAGCGGCGCTTCCAAGCGGAGATGGTGGCCAGCCGGCAGGAGGCCGAAGCTGCCAGGGCAGGTCAGAGCGGACGGATCGCCGTGGGCATCGTGTCGCTTGTCATGGCCATTCCGCTGACTGCAATCTCAGGATCCATGTCGGGCTTCCTCGGCATGCTGCTCGTGTGGACGGGCATCGTGCTCGTCAATGTCGCCATGGCCCTCCGCAGGCCGCGCCCCTGACCGAAAAGCGAGAGAAACGGCCCGTCACGCGACGGGCCGTTTCTCTGTCAGAGGGTCAGTAGTTCCAGCTGGAGCGGTACGCGAAGACGGCGTCGACCGCCTCTTGAGGAACCTCTTCGAGAGTCTTCCATCGCCACTGCGGGTTGTTGTCCTTGTCGATCAGTAGCGCGCGGACACCCTCGACGAAGTCGACGGTGAGCACCGACTCGGCCAGACGGAGATCCTGGTCGAGGACCTCGCTGAGCCCGAGCCGCTCGGCGCGGAGCAGCGCCCGCATGGCCACGTGCACGGCGAAGGGGGAGCGGGCGCGCAGTTCGCGCGCGGCCTGCTGGGCGGCCTCGTCCGGATGCGACTCCAGCATGCGCGCGATCTCCACCGGATCGTCGGATTCGTAGCACTCCTGGATCCACGCGGCCTCGAACAACGGGGCGGGCAGCGGGCCGTCCGCCGATTCGTCGGCCAGATTCAGCAGGAGCGCGTCGCCACCGGTGAACGTGGCGGCCGTGAGAGCCACGTGGCGACCCACCGCCCGTGCGCGCGCCAGGTGCAGCATCATGCCGACGTCGGGGAAGAAGCCGATCTTGGTTTCCGGCATGGCCATGACCGTGTCCGCGTAGACGATGCGACGGTCCGCGTGACCGCCGAGGCCGAGCCCGCCACCCATGGTGATGCCGCGCATGAAGCTGGTCACCGGCTTGGGGTAGTTCGCGATGAGCATATCGAGGGCGTACTCGGTCTCGAGGAAGGTCAGGAAGGACCCGCCCTCGGCCACGACGGTGGACAGTGCGCGCACGTCAGCGCCGGCGCAGAAGCCGCGTTCGCCGGCCCCGGCGATCTCGACGGCGGTCACGTCGTCGTCGTGGTGCCACTGCGTGAGCGCCTCGTACATCGCCGTCATCATGTCGGCCGTCAGGGCGTTGATCGCCTTCGGACGGTTCAGGGTGATGCGGGCGATGCCATCGGTCACGTCGGTGAGGATGAAATCGGACATGCTGCACAGGGTAACGCCGTCGTGGCATGCAGAAGAAAAGCGGAGGGTTTCAAACCGCTCATGTCCTGTTCATGTCAGCCTGAGCGAGGGGTTCATCCTGTGCAGTACGGCCCGGGCGGTGTCCTCATCGATCACCAGGTCCGTGGCCACGCCGGCGCGCAACGCTCCCAGCACGGGGGCCGCCTTCGCCAGGCCACTGACGACACAGATCCGACGGGGAATGCGCTGCAGTTCAACGGGGGTCATGCCGGTGGCGCGACGGTTGATCTCCAGGTCACGGTAGGACCCGTCCTCACGCAGCATGACGGTGCAGATGTCGCCGACCACCCCGTCGCGCACTAGGGAGTCGAGGTCCTCCCGGCTGAGGTAGTTGGAGGCGTAGACGTGGCTCTGCAGTTCAGCGTCGAGGCCGCCGACGCCGAAAAGCGCGACGTTGCACTCGGCGCGGACGGCGAGGATGTGGCGGGTGGAGCGCTCCCGCCACATCGCCTCACGGGTGCGCGGGTCGTCGAAGAACGCTGGGAGGGCCATGAGTTGCTCCTGCCCACGGAACGCGTTGGCGAAGCGGTGGAGGATGTTGCCGACGTAAGGCAGCCCGGTGGTCTGAGAGTTGGCGCCGCCGTTGAGCCCGATCACGGTGACGCCGCTCACTTCGCGGGGCTTCAGGTGGGCCGCGATGGCCGAGGTGGTGGTGCCCCAGGCCACGCCGACGATGTCGCCGTTGGTCACCGCATCGCTGACGACGCTGGCGGCCAGCCGGGCGACCTGGTCGAGGCGGAAGATGTTGCTCGCCCCGGGACGGACCTGCACCAGGTGGGCGTCGACGTTGAAGTGCTTGCGGAACAGGTCTGCGATCCGGCTCAGCGGGCGGTTGGGATCCGTGATGGAGATGCGGACCAGGCCACGGTCGCGGGCCTCCTTCAGGAGCCGTGAGACGGTGGAGCGTGACACGCCCATCAGGTGGGCGATGGCGTCCATCGTCTCTGATTGGACGTAGTACATCTGGGCCACCTTGAGCAATGTCTCGGTTGTTGCCTCCGCCATGCATTCCCCCTTCTCAGCGGGGTTTGCCGACGTCAGTGGTGCAACCCCTCCCTCATCCTAGGGCGTTGCGTGCACAAACGTGCACGGATGTTGCAAACATCGTGCAGCGGGGTGAAGCTGGGCAGGAGCAAAGGAGCCCCTCATGACCGTCTTGACCCTCCAACAGCGTGCCGCCTCGTTGTCGGCCATGTCGTCAGAAACCTTCGACGTCCTTGTGATCGGCGGCGGTGTGACGGGTGCAGGTATCGCGCTGGACGCAGCCGCGCGAGGCCTGCGCACCGCCGTCATCGAGGGACAGGACTGGGCCTCGGGCACGTCATCGCGGTCGTCGCGGTTGGTGCACGGCGGACTGCGCTACCTCTACAACCTGGACTTCAAGCTGGTGGCGGAGGCGCTGAAGGAGCGCGGCCGACTGTTGACGGTGATCGCTCCGCACCTCGTCGAGGCCCAGCCGTTCCTGTGGCCGTTGAAGACGCCGGTGATCGAGCGGGCCTACTCCGCCGTCGGCGTGGGGATGTATGACGCGCTGGCCGTCATCGGTGCCGGGTTCAAGAAGACCGTGCCGCTGCAGAAGCACCTCTCCAAGAAGGGCGCCATGCGCCACTTCCCCGACATCAAGCCGTCGGCGCTCACCGGCGCCATCGAGTTCTATGACGCTCGAGTCGACGACGCGCGCCTGGTCATCACGCTGATCCGTACCGCCGCCAAGTTCGGCGCCGAGGCTGCAAGCCGCGTCCGGGTCACCGACATCCTCAAGGATGACCGCGGCCACGCCAGCGGTGTGAAGGCGGTGGACCTGGAGAACGGCGACGAGCTGACCATCAAGGCCAAGCGCATCATCAACGCCACCGGCGTGTGGACCGAAGAGACCCAGGACATGGCCGGAGGCACCGGCGGCCTGAAGGTGCTGGCGTCCAAGGGCATCCACATCGTGATCCCGCGTGAGCGGATCAAGGCGAAGGCCGGCATGTTCCTGCGCACCGAGAAGTCTGTGCTGTTCATCATCCCGTGGCAGCACTACTGGGTGATCGGCACCACCGACACCGCCTGGCACGAGCAGTTGAAGCACCCGGTGCCGACCTCGGCCGACATCGACTACGTGCTGGCCCACGCCAATGAGGTGTTGGCCCGCCCGCTGACCCGCGACGACATCATCGGCACCTACGCCGGCCTCCGGCCGTTGCTGCAGCCGAAGGTGCTGGACGAGTCGAAGTCGACGAAGGTCTCCCGCGAACACACCGTCACCGAGGTCATCCCGGGCATGGTCGCCATCGCCGGCGGCAAGTTGACCACCTACCGCGTGATGGCTGAGGACGCCGTGGACTTCGCGCTGGGGGAGTCCGACGCCAAGACACGTCGGTCGGTGACGTTCGACCTGCCGCTGCTGGGTGCCGACGGTCTCGACGCCGTGCGCAACCAGGCGGGTCGCCTGGGCGCCAAGTACGGGTTCGCCGCGGACCGGATGCAGCACCTCTTGTCGCGCTACGGCTCTGAACTGCCGGAACTCCTGGCCACCATCGACGACGACCCCACCTTGGGTGAGCCCCTCGCGGCGGCACCGCAGTTCTTGCGCGCCGAGGTGCACCGCGCCTGCACCGTCGAGGGCGCCCTGCACCTGGAGGACATCTTCATCGCCCGGGTGCGGCTCAACTCCGAGGCGCGTGACCGCGGTGGCGCGGCCGTCGACGAGGTCGCCGAGGTCGCGGCTGCAGCTCTGGGCTGGGACGCCGAGAAGACCGAGGCCGAGAAAGCGAACTACCGGGCGCGGATCGCGGCGGAGCTCGCTGCGGAAGAGCAGAGCACCGACGAGGCCGCATCCGCGGAGCGGGAGAAGGCCGAGGACATCGTCTGACGCTCCTTCCCCTGGGTCCTGGCTCCTGAGGCCGGGGTAGCCTCAAATCTAGGTGGCCCCACATCTAGATTTGGGGCCGTCCGCCACCTCAGATCTGGATCCGGCGTGGCCGGGGTGGGGTGGCCTCTCCACCAGCCGGTGGCCCCGCCCGTCGCAGCTTTGGTTGTCGGCCGGAAGTGCCCCTATACTTGCCACGCGCACTTCGGGGCATTAACTCAATTGGTAGAGTGCCACCTTTGCAAGGTGGAAGTTAGGGGTTCGAGTCCCCTATGCTCCACAACTCGAGAACCGCCTGGCACAAGCCAAAACGGATGCAAAACACGTAGTGAGGCGGGATTCCGACTCCGCCAAGCTGCGCCACCCTCCGCCACCGTGCACCACTCTGTGGCCCCAAATTGGTCACGAAATAGGCCATAATGGGTACCGATTGGCCCCAGATTGGACACGGATTGGACCCGGAGAACCGGGGGAGGGAGCCCGAACATGGCGCGTGCACCCCGCAGACTTCCGCCCGGAATCCTGCTCCTTCCGAGCGGGAACTACCGGGTTCGCTACCTCGGCCCCGACGGGAAGCGGTATTCCAAGACCTTCACCCACCTGCAGGACGCGAGGTATTGGCAGGCGTCCGAGCAGCGACTCATCGATCAAGACGGCTGGACACCGCCGGAGGTACGTCAGCGCCGACAGGACTCTGCAGCGCTCACCGTGGGCGAGTGGGCCGAGCAGCGCATCGCGGCATGGTCCACCCGATCGAGGTCGCCCATCGTCGGCAGCACCGTCGAGGATTACCGACGGTGCCTGCGTCTCCGGATCGACGGCTGGCTCGGGGACACACCCCTCACACTCGTCACTGCCGCGATCGTGCGCAAGTGGCACGAGGCTCTCCCGGACACACCGACCATGAACGGGAAGGCCTACGATCTCCTCAAGCACCTCATGAACGACGCCGTCAACGACGAGCTGATCGCGGCCAACCCGTGCCGCATCGTCGGAGCCGGCAAACCACGAGCCAAGGGGGCAGCTGAGGCGCTCAGCGCAAGCGATATTGGGCCGTACCTCGAAGCGGTGGAGGAATATTACCGCCCAGCCCTGGCAGTGGCCGTCCTGGGTGGCCTCCGATCTGGGGAGGTACGTGGCCTGCGTCGGCGCGATCTCGACGTGGAACAGGGCTTCATCCGAGTCGCCGGGGCCATCCGACGGGAACAGGTGGCCGAGGGCGAGTACAAGCGCGACTACACAGACACCAAGACTCCGGCTGGGAAGCGCGTCATCTACCTACCCGCCGCAGTGCTGGACTACCTCCGGCCTTGGGTCCAGAACCACAATTTCGCACCCGACGAGCTGCTCTTCCCGGCCCGCCGTACAGGCAAGATCATGAACGAGACGGTGCTGGCAGCAGCGCACCGGCGCGCTGCCAGGCAGATCGGCCGTCCGACGCTCACCCTGCACAATCTCCGGGCAACCGCTGCCACTCTCGCAAAGCAAGCAGGCATGACTGACCGTGAGGTGCAACGCCGCTTTGGTCACACAACGGCGGCAATGGCTAACCTGTACCAAGTACCCGAGCTTGAGCGAGACAAGTCGGGTGCTGCCATGATCGATTCTCTGCTCCAGTCACGTGGGCATCAAGCCCGGCTCCCCAGTGGCGGCTGATTCCTCTGCGCGAGCTCCTACGCTCACGGGCTTCTGATTCAGCTTTCCTGCCTACTACGGGCCGCAGAGATGCGCGGTTGATCGATCGTCAGGCGTAGCGCATCGTCGTCATCATCCCGACTTCCGCGTGGTAGATGTTGTGGCAGTGCAGCATCCACTCGCCGGGGTTGTCGGTGATGAGGTCGAGTTCGATGGCCTGCATGGGGGTCAGGAGCACGGTGTCTTTGCGGAGGCCTCCGCTGCCCGGGAGTCCCCAGGTGTGGCCGTGGATGTGCATGGGGTGGGCCATCATGGTCATGTTGGTCATTCGCATCCGGACGCGCCGGTCGGGGCTCACCTCGAGTGGTTCGTGGTCGCCGAACTTGCGGCCGTTGATGCCCCAACCGTAGGGGTCCATCTGACCGTTGAGTTCCACATCGAAGGTGTCGTCGGGCTCGCCGTCGGGCAGGCGCGCCTGCGCTGCGGCGCGTAGTTGCGTACCGAGCAGGGCGTCGCCGTCGAGCTCCGGGACCGGGGCATCCGTCGAGGGCGCGTCGCCCGAGGCCGTCCGAACGACTGCGCGGGCGGTCCCGGTCTTGCCCTCGGGCCGTGCCGCGAGCGGGAAGGTCCCGTCGCGCAGGGTGACCGTCACGTCGTAGCGCTCTCCCATTGCGATGTACAGGGCTGCGGTATCGACGGGTTCGACGGGGAATCCGTCGGAGTGTGTGACGGTCATGGTGTGGCCCCCCAACGCCAGCTTGAAGATGGTGTCCGAGGCGGCGTTGATGATCCTGATGCGGATGCGCTGTCCCGGCTTGGCTTCGAAGGTTGCGGGGGCTTCAGGTACGCGTCCGTTGATGAGGTAGTGCGGGTATTCCACGTCCCCGGCATCCCCCAGGGGCGAGGATGCCCCGTGCCCCATGTCGCGCATGTTCCCGTGGCCCATGCCCATCGAGACCGCGCCGTTCTCCGCGGCGAACTCCTCGAAGATCTCGTCCGGGCCCCGGCCCACGCCGTCGGTCCAATCGTCGAGGACCACGATCCACTCGTCGTCATAGGCCCCCGGTTCGTCGGGGTCGTCGATGATCAGGGGTGCATACAGGGCACGGTCGAGTTGAACGCCGGAGTGCGGATGGAAGAAGAAGGTCCCGGGGTCCGGTGCCACGAACTCGTAGGTGAAGCTCGTGCCGGGCTCGATGGGGTCCTGCGTCACCCCCGGCACACCGTCGGCGGCGTGGTGCAGCCGGACGCCGTGCCAGTGCACGCTGGTCGATGCGGGCAACTGGTTGTCGACCGTGATCCTGAACAGGTCTCCAGCCGTGCCGCGCAGCACACCCATGCTCGAATCGTCGTACGCCCAAGTCTTCGCCGTCAGGCCGCCGAGGTCGAGCGTGACCGGCCGCGGCGCCAACGTCTGCTGTACGACGGAACGCCCCGGCGCCGGAGCGAGCGAAGGGGCCGGGTACGAGCGAGAGGCACCGGAGCCGGGCGCTGGAGTGCCGGGCTTGTTCGAGGGGCTCGTGCAGGCGGACAGGAGTCCCGCCCCGGCGATACCCGTGGCGCCGAGGAGTAGGTGGCGGCGGTTCAAAGCGGTCATGAGTCAATACTCCCCTGGGTATCGTCCTGATCCAAGCCTGGAATGTTCAGGAACGGTCAAGGTTCCGTGGGTAGGGACATGCCAGGATCTTGACGGGATCTTCACCGAATCCGCACCCGGGCCAGATCCGGTGCGCGCACAGTGATCGCGGGAGTTTTCACGAAGAACAAGGAGAAAGTCAGTGATTCGCACCACCAAACGGAGCTGGCGCAGACCAGCGACCCTCACCGTCCTCGCCACTGTGGCCCTGGCGTTGAGCGCCTGCGGCCAAGGCGAGGGCACCGACCCGAACCCCGGCACGACAACACCGGGGCGAGCGGCGACAGACGATGGCGCAACCGTGGCGACTGAGGATGCAACCGCCTCGGGGTCGACGCCGGAGATCGCGTCCGTCGACGGCACCGTATGGGTCGCCAACGAGGACGGGGACTCGCTCAGCGCGCTGGACGCCGCCACCGGCGAGGTCGTCACGACCGTGACAGGAATCGAGAGCCCGCACAACGTGCAGGTGAGCCCCGATGGCAGCACCGTTTGGGCCATCAGCGGACACAACAACGCACTCGTGGCCCTGGATGCGGAGACCTACGAACTGCGGGGGACGGCACCCACCGGCACGAGTCCCGCACACGTGATCGTCACACCGGACGGCGAGACTGTGTATGTCACCAACGCCGGCGACGACACAATGAGCGTCTACGAGGCGGACTCGCTCGAGTTGCGTGCCACCATCGACCTGAGCGCCGGCCCGCACGGGCTGCGGGCCAGTCCCGACGGGTCAACCGTGGTCGTCGCCAACACCACGGCCGGCGCGATCGACGTCGTCGATACTGCTACGAACGCGGTGGCGGCCAGTATCCCCGTGGGCGACTCGCCACCTCAGGTGGCGGTCAGCGCCGACGGAAGATATGTCTACGTGACCCTCATCGGGTCCAGCTCGGTGGTGAAGGTCGACCTCGCGGAACAACAGGTCATCGGATCGGTTGCGGTCCCGGCCCCCCCGGTGCAGCTTTACCTCACTGCCGACGGGACGCGGCTGCTCTCGGCGGACCAAGGTACCGACGACACTCCCGGCACCACCGTGACCATGATCGACCCCGAGTCCATGACCGTCGAGTCCACCGTGCAAGCCGGGTCCGGGCCGCACGGTGTCGTCATCGAGCCCACGGGGCAGCGAGCCTGGGTCACCAACCTCTACGACGACACGGTCTCGGTCATCGACCTCACCGCGAAGGCCACCATGGCGACGGTGACCGTGGGCGACAAGCCCAACGGGATCAGCTACAGCCCGCTGCCGCCGGCCCCCGGGCCGGGCACCGTCGAGATCAGCGTGCCGGAATACGCTACCGCGACCGGAGCCGGCCACGACGAGCACTGACGGATCCCCGATCGCTCGGTAGCTCGGGCAACGTGGAACCGCACCCCCAGCCATTCGCCGGGGGTGCGGTTCGCTTGTGTTGGAGTGCCCGAAACGGCTGATCACTCGTGGTGACCGTCGTGTTCCTCCTCTGCTGGCGTCGCTGAAGGCGCCGGGGCGTCAGGCTCATCCCCGCTCCCGGGGTCAGGGTTGAACAGGGGGCCGAGGACGAACGTCGAGAAGGCGAACAACACCGAGAAGATCACGACACCGATCGCGGGCGCCTTCCAGGTCCCGAAGCGTCGGCGGAGGCGGCGGAGGAGGGGAATGCTCAACAGCAACCCCGCCACGTACAACACCGCGTTGCCCAGGAACCCTGTGAGGATCGCTGCACCGGCCAGGAACCCGATGTGGTGCATCACGTGGGGGGCGAGCCCCATGAGCGCGCCGACGGCGGCGCGGGCCCCAGCCCAGATCGTGCCGAGGAGACTGCGCGCGCCACCACCTGCGGGCTCAGCCGGAGCCATCACTTCCACGGCGGTTTCGACCATCATGGGTGTGTCCTAGCTGTTGTGGTGGGCGTCCCAGCCCGCGAACCCCTGATGCATGACGCCAGGGTTGTGGGTGCCGCTGAAGCCCGTCTCGGAGGCGTGCATCCGGACGTGCTCGGCGAAGTGGCGCCCGCTGGGCTCCCCGGCGCCCGCTGGCACAGCGGTCACGGCGAGCAGTGCGGCAGCCGCTGCGACGAGGGCGGCGATCCTCTTCGTGGGGGTCATGTGGGGTCTCCTTTTGGTCATCGGCGGCACGAGAGCCACCACGACCACTTTCCCGCCGGCAGGTATGGATTCGGTGAAGCCTCGACCCGGCTTCCGTCAAGGATCGGCGGCGCGTCAGGCCACCGGGGTCGTCGTGGACGCGGCCATGATCCGCGCGTTCCTCCCGGCCTGTGCCGGATCCCCGTCCTCGCTGGGTGGCGTGGGTCCGGGCAGGGCCTCACGAACGATCAAGGCGGTGCCGGCGAGCATGCTGACGATGCCGAACACCTGCGCCTCAGTGAGGCCGAACAGGATGGGATTGTTGATCCGGACGAACTCGACGAGCAACCGGGCCGTCCCGCTCAGTGCGAGGTAGGCGCCGAACACGGTGAGCGGGCCGACGCGGCGTCCCAGCGCCCACAAGATGCCCGCGATCAAGAACGCCCCGGCCGCCTCATACAGCTGGGCGGGGTGGACCGGGACGTCGACCGGGACCGCGCCGTTGGGGAAGGCCATCCCCCAGGGCAGGTCCGTAGGTTTGCCGTAGGTACCGTCGCCCGCAAGGAAACAGCCGATCCGGCCGATGCCGTAGGCCGCCGACAACGGTGCCGCCATCGCCCCGGCGACCTTCGGCAGCGACAACCCGTTCCGCCGGGTCATGACGACCACCGCGATCGTCCCGCCGATCAGGCCGCCGTACCAGACGAAACCGGAACCGCCGAGCATGTGCCAGGACAAGTGCTGGAAATTGGCGATGAGGAAGTACACCTTGGCGCCGACGAAGCCCCAGAGAGTGGCCCACAGCGCGATCGACTGGCCCACCTCCTTGTCGTATCCGATCCGCTGGAAAGAACGGCCCAGAAGGTACGCGCCCACCAGGAGGGCGAGCGCCTTGCTGAGTCCATAGGACTGGACCCCCACACCGAACACCGAAAACAGCTCAGGCCACACAGTCGACTCCCGTCGTCGAATCACGAGGGCGCACAGCCGCGCCACCGACTCCACGCTGACCGATCCGCGTCAAGCGCTTGACCGGGATCGGGCAAGATTCGGTCAAGATCCGCCCGCAGGCTCTGACCCCCTCGCACCAGCGCACGGATCTTGATCGAACCTTGATCGGATGCCATTGCGGTTCGCATAGTCCCGCCGTAGTCTCGCTGTATACCCCCCCAGGGTATGAAATTCCGAGTGAGGTGGCGTGATGGTTTGGCTTGTTCTGGTCGGCGCAGGAGTGCTGACTGCATTGCTGTTGTGGTTCTTCTTCGGTCCGAAGAAGGCTGGGAGCGTGCACGTCGAGGACGGGGTGCAGGTGGTGGAGGTCACCGTCGATGGTGGCTACAGTCCCGGCGTGATCGAGGGCGTCCGTCCAGGCATGCCGGTGCGGATCCTGTTCGACCGCAAGGAGGGCGGTGAATGCACATCGCGGGTGGTGATGCCCGACTTCAAGATCAACGCTAGCCTGCCGGCATTCCGGACCACGGCGGTGGAGTTTACCCCGGAGGCTGCCGGCGAATACCGGTTCGCCTGTGGGATGAACATGGTCTCGGGCCTCATCCGGGTCGCCGGTGCTGTGCCGGAGACTCCACCTGCCCTCGCACAGCCCGACGCAGCGGCATCGGAAGCGGCCACGCCGGGCACCGTGGCGAACGCGTCGCCGCTCGTCGCCGACGATGACGATGAGGAGTCGGAGCGGGCCGCCGAGATCCGGGATTTGACCCGGCGCGTCTCCATCGGCGCGTTGCTCACTCTACCCGTCCTCGTCGCGGTGATGGGTGTCGAACTGTTCGGAGTGACCTGGGTTCCGGAGTTCCTGATGAACCCTTGGCTGCAGCTGGCGCTGATCGCGCCGGTGATGTTGTGGTCCGGTTGGCCGATCCACCGCGTCGGGTGGCGGGCGCTGTCGCACCGCACCGCCGACATGAACTCGCTGATCACACTCGGCACGGTGGCGGCATTCGGCTACAGCCTGGTGGTGACGTTCGCTCCGCAGATCCTCCCTCCGGAGTTGCAGCAGGTGTACTACGAGGCCGTCGGCGTGATCATCACCCTCATCCTGCTGGGCCGCCTGCTGGAGACGAAGGCGAAGGCGGGCACGGGCGAGGCGATCCGCAAGCTCATCGGTCTCCAGCCGCGTACCGCCCGGGTCCTGCGCCTCGGCACTGAGGTGGAGATCCCGATCGAGGAGGTTGAGGTCGGCGATGTGGTGCTCATTCGGCCCGGCGAGAAGATCCCCGTCGACGGCGAGGTGATCTCCGGGACGTCGGCCGTCGACGAGTCCATGGTGACCGGGGAGTCGATCCCGGTGACCAAGACCGTGGGCGATCCGGTGATCGGCGCGACGATCAACTCCACCGGCGCGCTGCGCTACCAGGCCACCCGCGTCGGGGCCGACACGATGCTCGCCCAGATCATCAAGCTGGTCCGCGAGGCACAGGGTTCGAAGGCCCCCATCCAGCGGCTGGTGGACAAGGTCTCCAGCTACTTCGTCCCCGTCGTCATCATCATCGCCGTCTGGACGCTGGCGATCTGGCTCCTGGTCGGCCCCCCGCCCGCGTTCGTGTTCGCGCTCGTCGCCGCGGTCTCGGTGCTGATCATCGCCTGCCCCTGCGCGCTCGGCCTGGCAACTCCGATGTCGATCACTGTCGGCACCGGCAAGGGCGCCGAGCACGGCATCCTGATCCGATCCGCCGAGGCACTTGAAACCGCGCACAAGCTCGACGCCATCATCCTCGACAAGACCGGCACCATCACCAAGGGCATTCCCATCCTCACCGACGTCGCCGCTGCCGGTGGCCACGACGAAAACCAGCTGCTCGGCTGGGTCGCCGCCGTGGAGAAGAGCTCCGAGCACCCACTCGCCGCAGCGATCGTCGCCGGCGCCGTCGAGCGCGGCATCACGGTGCTCGACACCGACGACTTCGACTCGATCACCGGGCAAGGCGTGCGCGGCCGGGTCGACGGACACGACATCCTCGTCGGCAACCGCCGGTTGCTCGCCGCAGGCAGAGTGATCGACGAGGCACTGCTCCCCCTGCACGACGCGCTCGCCGCCGACGGCAAGACCCCGATGCTGGTCGCGGTCGACGGCCGCGCCGCCGGGGTGGTAGCCGTCGCCGACACCATCAAGGAAGGATCCCCCGCCGCGGTCGCGGCCCTCCAAGCCCGCGGCATCGAAGTGATCATGATGACCGGCGACAACAGGGCCACGGCGGCCGCGATCGCCGCCCAGGTCGGGATCCGCCGCGTCGTCGCCGAGGTGATGCCCGAACACAAGGCCGCCGAGGTCCGCCGCCTCCAGGAGGAGGGCAAGGTCGTGGGCATGGTCGGCGACGGCATCAACGACGCCCCCGCACTGGCGCAAGCCGACGTCGGCTCCGCGATCGGCACCGGCACTGACGTGGCCATCGAATCCTCCGACATCACCCTCATCTCCGGCGCCCTCTCGGGTGTCGTCACGGCAGTCGACCTGTCCCGCGCCACGATGCGCAACATCAAACAGAACCTCGTGTTCGCGTTCCTCTACAACACCCTCGGCATCCCCATCGCGGCCGGCCTGCTGTACCCGTTCTTCGGGATCCTGCTCAGCCCGATGATCGCCGCCGGCGCCATGGCGCTCTCGTCCCTTTCCGTCGTCGCCAACGCCAACCGCCTGCGAGGCTGGACGCCCCGCCCCATCCCGGAGCCCGGCCCGACCGGGCACGCCACGACGCCCGTCGTGGAAATCGGCGGCACCGTATCCGCCACCACCACCACCACAGAAAAGGACACCACCATGTTCGGCAAGAAGAAGACCCCCACCCACATCGACCCCGTCTGCGGGATGAAGGTACAGCCCGCAAAGGCCGCCGCCACCCGCGACCAAGACGGCAACACGTTCTACTTCTGCTCCACGCACTGCGCAGCGACGTTCGACGCGGACCCCCACCGCTACGGACACCCGGAACCCGAAACGGCCCCCCACGGCCCGCACTCCGGCCACCACGACCACTAGCCGAGCGCAGAGCATGCGGGAGATGGGATCGATCGACATGGCCAGCACCGACGACAAGAACGCGCTCATCAACCGGCTCAACCGGATCGAGGGCCAGATCCGTGGCATCTCCCGCATGGTCGATCAGGATACGTACTGCATACAGACCCTCACGCAGATCTCGGCCGCCTCCAGCGCGCTACGGTCGCTGGCACTGGTACTCATCCAGAACCACCTGCAGCACTGCCTCGCCGAGGCGGTCGAGTCCGGCGACCAAGAGCTGCAAGACGCCAAAGTCCAGGAGGCGTCCGCAGCGATCGGGCGCCTCCTGCGCAGCTGAGGAGACCGCCACCCTCCGCTTCGCCCCAGTCCTCGGCGGCAGGCGGAGAGCCCAAAGAAGAGCACGCGGAGCAACCCGCCGATCGAACCGACCGACGAGCGCCACAGATTCAGAGAAACACACGATACGAAACAAGCACTGGAGACTGATATGGAGATAAAGGTTGCCGTCAACGGCTACGGAGTGATCGGAAAGAGGGTCGCGGACGCCGTCCGGGCCATGCCGGACATGGTCCTCGTCGGGGTGGCCGACGTCGCCACGGACTGGCACGTGCGCACTGCCGTAGGGCTCGGACTCGACGTGTTCGCCGCCAACGAAGATGCGCGCACCGCGATGCAGCCGGCCGGTGTGCCCCTGGCGGGCACCCTGTCCGATCTGCTCGAACGGGTGGACGTGGTCGTTGATACCACCCCGAAGAAGATCGCCGCCACCAACCTGCCGATCTACCGCACGGCTGGGGTCAAGGCGGTCTTTCAGGGTGGGGAGTCCCACGCGACCACCGGGCACTCCTTCGTCGCCCAAGCCAACTACGCCACCGCACTCGGCCGGGACACCACGCGGGTGGTGTCGTGCAACACCACCAGCATCGTGCGCGTCCTCGGCGCGTTGCGGGACGCAGACCTCCTCGCCCGCGCCCGAGGGGTGCTCATCCGTCGGGCCACCGACCCGGGCGAGTCCCATCAGGGCGGCATCATGAACACCATGGTCCCCGAGGGCGCCATCCCGTCCCACCAGGGCCCGGACGCCCGCACAGTGCTGCCCGACCTGGACGTGGTCACCATGGCCGCGAAGGCGGCGCACACCCAGACCCACAACCATTACTGGACCCTCCAGCTGACCCGGCCCGCCAGCCGCGGGGAGGTCCTTGATGCCCTGCGTGCGGCCCCCAGAATCGCGTTCATCCGCATGGCCGACGGCCTCACAGCCCTGAACACCACCGTCGAGCTCATGCGCGACATCGGCCGGCCCCGCGGGGACATGTGGGAGGTCGCCATGTGGGAAGACGTCCTGACGGTCGAGGGGGATGAAGCCTTCCTGACCTACCAGGTCTTCAACGAGGCCATCGTCGTCCCCGAGACCATCGACGCCATCCGCGCGCTGGCCGGCACCGTTACCGAGGGCGCCACCTCGATCGAAATGACAGACGACGCACTGGGGATGCGCCGGGAGTTCCTTCCCGCCCCAGTCTGGGAGCAGGCATCGCCGACCCGTCGACGCACGACTATTGGCCACGAAACTGGAACGGAAGACCGATCATGAAGAATCAGACCACGGTCCTGGAGGTCGGCGGCCTGCACTGGGCCACCTCCGAATCGGTGATCGAGAAGGCGTTACGCGGACTGCCCGGCGTGCTGGCCGTCGAGGCCAGCGCCGCCTCCCAGACAGCGACCGTCACCTACGACCCGGACGCGACCTCGGTGGCCCAGCTGGTCGGCTGGGTCAACGACTGCGGCTACCACTGCACTGGGCAGTCGGTGCCCGAGCACATGTGCCACCCGATGGCCGAACCCGCCCCGACCGACGGCCACGCCGGGCACGGTGCCCACGCACGGCAGGCCGACACGCATCCAGGCCCGCCGGGGCATGATGACGACCACGCCCGCCACACCGGTCCCGGTGGCGGTGCGGATGAGGTTGACCGCTCCGCGCAGGCGGTGATGGGCCACGGCGGGCACCATGGTGGCGGCTCGATGGAGGACATGGCCAGGGACATGCGCAACCGGTTCTTGGTTGCCTTGATCCTGGCGATCCCCATCACGATCTGGTCCCCGCTCGGGCGTGACGTGCTGGGGTTGAACCCGCCGCTGGCGTTCGGGCTGCGCGACGACGTCTTCACCTTGATCCTGTCGCTGCCGGTGGTGTTCTACTCGGCGTGGATCTTCTTCGACGGCGCCTTCCGGGCGCTACGGGCCAGGACGTTGGACATGATGGTCCTGGTAGCGGTCGCCGTGGGGGCCGGTTGGCTCTACAGCCTGGTGGTCACCCTCACTGGCGGTGGTGAGGTCTTCTACGAGGCGGCCACCGTGTTGACGACGTTCGTGCTGCTGGGGCACTGGCTGGAGATGCGAGCCCGGGGCGGCGCGAACGACGCAGTGCGCACGCTGCTGCAGCTGGCCCCCTCCCAAGCCGTGGTGATTCGTGACGGCCAACCCGTGGAGGTCCCCACCGCCGAGGTCGTCGTCGGCGATCTGCTGCTGGTACGGCCAGGCTCGAAGATCCCCACCGACGCAGTCGTGGAGGAGGGCGAGTCCGAGGTCGATGAGTCGATGGTGACCGGAGAGTCCATGCCGGTCGAGAAGGCGCCCGGAGCGGAGGTGATCGGCGCCTCGATCAACACCACAGGCACCTTGCGGGCACGGGCCACGAAGGTCGGCGCGGACACTGCGCTAGCGCAGATCGTGAAGATGGTCCAAGAGGCACAGAACTCCAAGGCCCCCGGGCAACGCCTCGCCGACCGGGCCGCGTTCTGGTTGGTGTTCGTCGCCCTCATCGGCGGCACCGTGACCTTCACCGTGTGGATGCTCGCCGGGGCCGGGGTCCCTGTCGCGATGCTGCTCGCGATCACCGTCGTGGTGGTCACCTGCCCCGACGCGCTGGGGCTGGCCACACCGATGGCGATCATGGTCGGCACAGGGCTCGGCGCCAAGCGGGGGGTGCTGTTCAAGAACGCCACCGCGCTGGAGGGCACGGCGAGGATCGACACGGTGGTGATGGACAAGACCGGCACCCTGACCAAGGGCGAGCCGGAGGTCACCGAAATCATCACCGCCGGCATGAGCGAGCAGGAGATGCTGGCCCTCGTCGCCGCCGTCGAACGCGAGTCTGAACACCCACTCGCCCGTGCGATCGACAACTACGCCGCCGAGCGCGGCGTGCCCGAACTGGCCGCAAGCGAGTTCCTCAACGTCCCGGGCCACGGTGCCACGGCCACGGTTGACGGGCGCCGAGTCCTGGTGGGAAACCTGCGCCTCATGATCGCGGAGAACGTCGACCTGGGGCACCTGGCCGAGCGGCGGAACGAGTTGGCCGCGTCCGGGCGCACCGCGGTGCTGGCGGCGGTGGGCGGGCGCGCGGTGGGTGTCATCGCGCTGGCCGACGCGGCTCGAGACACAGCCGCCGCGGCCGTCGCGGCCCTGCACGAGACCGGGATCGAAGTCGTCATGCTCACCGGCGACAACGAGGCCACCGCACTGCGCATCGCCGAGCAGCTCGGCATCGACACCGTCATCGCTGAGGTCCTGCCCGGGGACAAGGCCGACAAGATCGCCGAGCTCCAGCAGGCAGGGAAGTCGGTGGCTATGGTGGGTGACGGCGTCAACGATGCCCCGGCGCTGGCCAAGGCCGACATCGGCATCGCGATCGGAGCCGGCACGGATGTGGCGATCGAGACCGCCGACCTCGTCCTGATGCGCTCCGATCCTTTGGACGTCCCCATCGCGCTGCGCATCGGCAAGGGCACCGTACGGAAGGAACGCCAGAACCTGGCCTGGGCGATCGGGTACAACGCCATCGCGCTGCCCATCGCTGCAGGGGTGTTCTACCCCGCCTTCGGCCTAATGCTGCGTCCGGAGATCGCGGCCCTGACGATGTCGGGTTCCACGGTCATAGTCACGCTCAACGCCCTGCTGCTCAAGCGGCTCAGGTTGCCCGCGCAACAAACCCCGGGCGCGCCCCAGCGCGCGGTCCAAGAGCCGATCATACCGGTCCCGGCCGGGACCCGCTGACGGGGATGGCGTGGACGTCCCTGTTGGCACCACCGCTGCGCCGGCCGGAGCGGTGGCCCGGGGACCGAAGCCGTTGCGGATGCTGTGGATCACCGCCGCCTGGGGGGCGTGCTTCGTCGTGATCGAATGGGGGCTGCGCGACGCCCCGCTGCTGTGGTACGCCGCACTGCGTGCCCTCGTGGCCGGCCTCGCCCTGCTGGCCCTGGGCTCCATCCAGCACCGCCCGCCCCCGCGCGGCGCACGTGCCTGGGGCCTGGTCACGGTCCTCGGGCTGGTCAACGTCACCCTCGCCTTCGCCACCATGTTCGCCGGGGTCGCTGGTGGCGCGACCGGCACCGCCGCGGTGCTCGCCAACGCCCAGCCCCTCCTGATCCTCCTACCGGCCTGGCGGCTCTACGGCGAGCGGCTCTCCACCCGGACGACGGCCGCCCTCGTCGTCGGCTTCGCCGGACTCGTCCTGGTCGCGGTACCCGGCGGCGGGGGTAGCGGCGCGACCCTATCGCTGCTCTCGGCGGCGGCCGTGACCGCCGGCACGCTGCTGTCCCGCCGCCTGGCCGGGCTGGACCTGGTCACGGCAACCGCGTGGCACCTACTGATCGGCGGAGCCGGGCTGGTGGTGTTGGCAGCGGCCGCAGAGGGCGCACCGGTGATCGCCTGGACCCCCCGCTTCGTCCTGTCGCTGGCGTTCCTCGCGCTGGTGGGCACCGCGGCGACCACGGTGGCGTGGTTCGCCGAGGCCCGCCACAGCCGCCTGGACACCCTGACCACTTGGACCTTCCTCACCCCCATCCTGGGCATCGTCCTGGCCGCCGCCCTGCTCGGTGAACGCCCGCGCGGGTGGACCGCGCTCGGGCTCCTCGCCGTGCTGGCGGCGATGTGGATCACCCTACGACCGCCACACCCCACCACCACCGAGCCGCACAGCGCCCTCTGAAGGCGCCTCGCCTCCCGGAACCCCCACCACCACGGCGGTCCGCGCCGAAGCGGATCCTTCAACCATGGACTGGGTGGTGACCGACTCCACCACGTCGACCGATGTTAGGGAGGACGGCCGGCCGCGTCTCGTCGCTGTGACGCGGTAACAACACTCCCGGAACACCCCGTATCGCCCGTCCCGCCGTGCCCGAACGCTGCACCGGCTGCCGACGGCACCGGCTCACCCCCAACGGAGGGGCACAACGCGGCCGACCCGCCAAGTGGGCAGGCGCGGCGGGAAGGGAGAACGAGCCAGCAGGCGCAGCGAGCGCCAGTCTTGTCGCGAACTTGATCCCAGCCATACCAAGTCTCAACACCGCCGGTTGATCATGGGAACTAGCAGACGAGTTGGAGTGTGGACATGACGAACAGGAACCAGACCACCTACGGGGTACGCGGACTCACCTGCAACCGCTGCCTGGTAAGTGCGCTCGAGGCCGTCCGGGCCTTGCCCGGCATCCGGCGCGTCAAGATGAGTCTCATCCCATCCGGCGAATCACTCCTTACCGTCACGCCGGCTGACGCCGCGACCGGTTCAGAGCTGCGCGCGCGGCTGGGGAACGTGGGCTTCGAACTCACAATGAGGCACCCTGCGCAGCCCCCTCCCGCCCGACGAAGTCCTCGAGTGCGCACCGGAGCGCAACTGCCCGTCCACCCCTGAGTCTTCCATGAAAGGACCCAACCCATGACACACCATGGCTACCCGCACACCGATACCGCCGACCAGCATCCTCATCCGACCGGCAGCGACGCCGAGCCCGGCCAATCCCCATCGCGCCACCGCGGGCACCACTGGCACATGCTCCTGATGTGCCTCCCCTTGGTGGCACTGGGCCTGTGGTCACTGACCCGCGGTGCGGGCGGCGGCACCCTGATCGTGGGCTTGGTCTGCATGGGCATGATGCTGTTCATGCATCGCATGCCCGGCTCCCGCCACCGCCACTGAACCGTCAAACGGAAGGGGTTCAGCAATCACCGCTCCGAGAGCACCCCTGACACATCGCCCGGACGCCTTGGCCTCCCCCCTCAGTTCGACGGACTAGCAACTGGGATGCTCCCCCACCGGGCCGCCACTTAGCGGCAGGATCCCGACCGAACCTTTCCAGGTCTAGAGTGCTGAGCGAGACGACGGGAAGGATCGCTCAGCATGTCCCCCAAACGCGACGAACGACAGAACAACGACGTCAACCACGATTCGAAATCCCACCACGAGAAGAAGATGTATCTCCGGTTCGGGGCCATGATCCTGACCGGCATGGTGGTGATGTACTTCACCATGTTCGTCGGCTCGTGGGAGTGGAGCCACATCAGGTTCAGCCAGAGCCGCATCTTCATGGCACTCACCATGGGCGGCGCGATGGGGTTGGTCATGCTCGCCTGGATGCTCAACATGTACAAGAACGCCAAGGCGAACATCATCATCGTGGTGGTGAGCCTGCTGCTGCTCGGAGGCGGTGCCTTCCTCGACCGCAGTCAGATGACAGTCGACGACCAGGCCTTCATGCGCGGCATGATTCCCCACCACTCGCTCGCGATCACACGGTCGGAGCGGGCCGGGATCGAAGATGCCCGGGTCTGCGAGCTCGCCGTCGAGATCAGCGAGGCGCAACGTCGCGAGATCTTCGAGATGGACTGGCTGATCAAGGACATCGAGGAGAACGGCATCGCCGCCACCGTCGAGGAGGCCGCCGCTCGCCCCGTGCCGGGGTACGAGGAGCCAGCACAACGGAGATGTCCAGAGGGCTGAGCGCGGCGGCCTGACCGCGTCGCTGCCCCAATGATTCTCCTGTCGGTGGCCGCACAGGGCCTCTGGTGCGTCTGTGAGCGCGAGACCAGGGCGAGGTTGAGGCGGGACCGGCCTCTCGACGCTTTGCTGGCGGTCTCCGTGCAACGATAGGCCCCGTCAGTCGAGATCCAGGCGCCGATTCGCCTCATCCAGGAGCGCACTCGGCTCGAGCCACATCGACGGATAATCGCCCGACCAACGCTGCACTCCTTCCGGATCGATGAGGACGAACCCGTGTCCCGGTAGACCCTCGTGCATGCCCTTACCGAGCACGTCATAGGCAGCCGAGACGGTGCCGTCGTCGAGCAGATACGGTGTGGTGACGCCGAAGTACTCCAGATCCGGGCGGATCTGTTCGGCGGTATTCATGACGATCGGCAGCACCGTGATGCCGGCCTCTTCGATCCCGGCAAACTTCTCGATTTCCCGCATCTGCGCGGTGCACGACGCGCAGCCGGCGCCTTCGTTGAAGTAGAGGATGACCGGCCCACCCCGCAATGCGCTCAGGCTGACGGTTTGGCCGTCGGTTGTTGGGAGGGTGAAGTCCGGTGCCACCACGTCGGTGGCGTCTTCCACGGGTCGCGCGGACCAGAGTCCATAGCCGGTGACACCGAGGATCACCACGAGCACCAGTGCGCCAAGGGCGCGTCGGATCGTCCGGTTGCGTTTGGCCCGCACCTGGTCCTGTTGCTGCTCAGCGCGCACGCGCGCCCGTGCGGAGAGGCCATCTGGGCGATGTTTCGTCTGCGTCATTTCGGTTCTTTCGGGATCGCGGTGCCGGCGGGCACCTCGGTGTGGTGGCCATCGGAGTCGGTGCTGCAGCATTCGTTGCCACCTTCACCAGTGGAAGTGACCGACTTGGGGCCACGAGTCTTGTCCCGGAGCGTCACCAGGACGAAGACCGCGACCATGGCGAGCAGGGCGATGCCGAGTACGAATTCGGGGATCGGGGCAGTAACGACGAGCAGCCAGGCGAAGACCTCGCCCAGCCAGGCGCCCATGCCGACGAGCGGGGCGTCGGCACCGGTCATCTCGGTCGCGCCCGCCTGCGCGATGACCGCGATGCCCATGATTACGAAGCCGACGGCGACGAGCAGGTTGACGGTGTTCGTCGCGAGGGTGAACCGGCCAAGTCGGAACCGGACCGGCCTGGCCCGGAGGAATCCGCGCATCCCATCGGGCCGCTTGTCCCACAGCAGCGCCATCACGAACAGCGGGATGACCATGCCGAAGACGTAGGCGAGGCCGAGGACAAGGCCGCCGATCGCGGAGCCGGAGAGCGCGGACAGCGTCATCACGCCGACGAGCACCGGCGCGCAGCAACTCGACGCGATACCCGAGAACACGCCGAGGCTGAAGAACGTTGCGGTGTCGTTACGCGCGGTGTCCGGCGCCCTGAGGAACGACGGCATGGACCACATCGCCCCCGACAGCGCCAGCAGCCCGAGCCCGATCATCAGAAGTCCGCCGGCCCAGTAGAGAACGACGTGGTACTTCGCGATCGCGCCGGCGATCAAGCTCACGCCCATCGTGATCGGGACGAGGACGAGCGCGAGACCCGCGGCAAACACGAACGTCAGCGGCAGCAGCCGCCAGCGACGGTTCTTGGCGGCGGCCGCAAGGTAGCTGGGGGCAAGGAACACGATGCAGCACGGCGCGAACAACGCCACGCCGCCAGCGAGAAACGCGGCGAGCACGCCGCCAGCGCTCAGTAGGTCGGCACCCATATCAGGAGGCTTCCAGCTGCTGGACGAGTCGGGCCAGCTTGCCGCGCGGCAGCCGCCCGTCGTGGAAGTAGTTGCCGTCCAGAAGCATGAGGGGGAACATGCCAGGGCGGTGTTTCCCGATGAGCGCCTGCCCGTCCGGGGACTCCGCCGCGACGAGCGTGAGGGTGAGGAGGCCGCGGCTCTCAAGTACGCCGAGTCGTTCGTGGGCGTCCTCACAGAAGTGGCAGGCGGGCGCGGTGACCAGGGTCATCCGTGGTCGGGTCGTCGTCGGGCTGCCGACGAGGGCTGTCTGGAGGGTCTCGTTCACGTTGCCAGACTCTCGCCCTTGTGTTCAGACGAGATCCAGCCCCGGTCAAGATTCGGCAAAGGATTCCGCTACCGCACCACCAGTGTCCGGTACGACTACGACGTGCGGCCATACTGGCCGCATGACAGACACCGCACCGGCGAAGGCCCTGATCATCGACGATGAACGCCCCCTGGCGGGCATCGTCGCGTCCTACCTCCGACAGGCGCAGTTCCAGACGGCCGAGGCCTACGCCGGGCCCGACGGGGTGCGCCTCGCCGAGGAACTGGACCCGGAGGTGGTGATCCTCGACCTCGGGCTGCCCGGCATGGACGGCGTCGAGGTCTGTCGCCGGATCAGGACCTTCTCCGACTGTTACATCATTATGCTGACCGCGCGCGTGGATGAGATGGACAAAGTGATCGGCCTGTCCGTTGGCGCCGACGACTACATCACCAAACCGTTCAGCCCGCGGGAACTGGTCGCGCGGGTGCAGGCGATGTTGCGCCGTCCGCGTCGCCGGACGCATCCCCCCGCGGTGCACGCCGCGCGCGAGGTCGGGCTGCTGCGCATCGACGCCGGCGGCCGTGATGCGTGGCTGGGCGACGAACCGGTCGTCCTCACGCGCACAGAGTTCGACATCCTCGACGCGCTGTCCGCCAGCCCCAACCTCGCGCTCAGCCGTCGCCAGATCATCGACGAGGTGTGGGGACCGGGCTGGGTGGGCGACGAGCACGTCGTCGATGTCCACGTCGCCAACCTCCGCAAGAAGCTCGACGATCCCCCGGCCGAGCCGCGCTTCATCCTCACCGTGCGTGGTGTGGGCTACCGGATGGGACAGGGCTGATGGCCGCCGCGGAGCGTCGCGGCATCGCGTGGGGAACGCGAACCTTCCTAGCGTTCGCGCTGGTCGTCGCCGCCAGTGTGCTGTCTGCGGGGATCGTCGCGCTCGTCGTCGGCCCGCCGCTCTTCCACGAGCACCTGCTGGAACTCGGCCATACCGGCGGCTCGGCCGAGATGGCGCACGTCGAACAGGCGTTCCTCGATGCGGGCGTCCGCTCGCTGGGCGCGGGACTCGTCGTCGCGCTCGGTCTGGCGACGCTGCTCGCCTGGTGGGAGACACGACGGCTCCGGCGGCCCCTCGACGAACTGAACTCGGCAGCCAGACGTCTGGAGTCCGGCGATTACGTCGCGAGGGTGCCGGTGGGCACGGGAAGTCCCGAATTCGACGCCGTCGCGGAAGCCTTCAACGGCATGGCGCAGCGGCTCGACGCAACCGAAGAGAGCCGAAGAAGACTGCTGTCCGACGTCGCCCACGAACTGCGCACACCACTGTCGACCCTGACCGCCGAACTCGAGGCCATCGGTGACGGACTCGTCCCCTGGGACCGCGAGGGCCACGAACTGTTGGCCCAACAAGCGGCACGGCTGCAGCGGATCGCCAACGACCTCAACGACGTCTCCCGCGCCGAGGAAGGCCGGTTCGAGCTCGACCGGCATCCCGTGCCCGTAGCGCTGCTCGTCGAGCAGGCGGTCGCCACGTTCCGGCCCCGCTACACGGCGAAGGATGTGGAACTCGCGGGCACGGCCGACGGCGGCATCGTCGTCGCCGACACCCAACGCGTTGGCCAGATACTCGGCAACCTCCTCGAGAACGCGCTGCGACATACCCCCGCCGGGGGGCGCGTCGCGGTCGACGCGCAGACGGTGCGCGCCGAGACCCGGATCACGGTCACGGACACGGGGGACGGACTGACGGCCGATCAACGCGACCAGGTATTCGACAGGTTCTACCGCACCGACACGTCCCGAGCCTGGGACGCCGGCGGCTCCGGCATCGGCCTCACCATCTCCCGCAGCCTGGCCCGAGCGCACGGGGGTTCGCTCACCGTCACAAGCCCCGGGCCCGGAGGAGGAACCACATTCACGCTCGTCCTGCCCGCCACGGCCGGACCGGACCGGCCGCTGTCTTGACCGTTTCTTGACCATTTCTGAACGGTTCCTTCGCCCGCACCTTCCTACCTTGGACATCGCGGGTTTCCCAGCCCCGCGGAAACGGAGATCGACCATGTCACGCAAAAAGCTCCTCGCCACGACGCTCGGCGCGCTGCTCGCGGCCGCTTCCCTCGCAGGCTGCGCGGAATCGGAGACCGAACCCACCACCGCGTCGGCGACCCCGGCGGCCACGGCGCCCGCCACCACCGATGCGCAAGCCTCCGAGGCCCACAACGACGCCGACACCACCTTCGCCCAGATGATGATCGTTCACCACGAGGGCGCCATCGAAATGGCCGAACTGGCCATCGACAAGGCCGAGAACCCCGACGTCGTCGAGCTCGCCGAGCGGATCGCGCAGGCGCAGGGCCCCGAGATCGAGAAGATGACCGCCTGGCTGGAGGTGTGGGGCGAGGACGTTGAACCGATGGATCACGGTGGCATGGACATGGATGGCATGGACATGAACGGCATGAGCCAGGAGGAGATGATGACGCATCTCGAGGGCCTTTCCGGCGAGGAGTTCGACGCCGCCTTCCTCGAGGGCATGATCGCCCACCACCAAGGCGCGGTGGAGATGGCCGAGGCCGAACTCGCCGACGGTGAGAATCCCGAAGCTCTCGCCCTCGCCGAGAAGATCATCTCCGATCAGGAGGCCGAGATCACCGAGATGAAGGAGATGCTCGCCGGCTGACGGTCCCGCCAGAGGGGCTGGTCTCTACGAACGCGAGACTTCGAAGGACCGCACTAAAGAGGTCCCGCAATCCAAGTCGACCCCGCCCGTAACTTCCAACGGGAACAAACGGTCCATACATTCGGCTGTCACCTGCGTGCGCAGCAGACCCCCCTGGGTTCGCGGCGCGATAGTGGCGTCAGCCGTGGGTTGCGTACTCGTGCGCGGAGTGGGTCACGGCCTCGAATTGGATGGTGGTGTGCTCGATGGCGAAGGCTTCTCGAAGTTCGGTTTGGACTTGGTCGAGCATCTGCATGAGGTGGCCGTCGTGGAAGCAGGAGTCGTCGACTACCACGTGCGCGGTGAGCACGGGAACCCCTGTGGCGATCTGGGTGGCGTGCAGGTCGTGCACGTCATGCACGTGGGCCAGGCCTTGGATGCTGGTTCGTACCGCAGCCAGGTCCACCCCTGGCGGGGTCGATTCCAGCAGCACATGGAGTGCATCGCGGCCGATGCGGACGGTCCGGGGAACGATCAGCGCAACCACGATCAGCGAGGCGATGGCGTCAGCGCGCTCGAAGCCTGTCGCGGCTATCACGACCGCGGCTGCCAGGACGGCAACGGATCCGAGTGCATCGTTGACGACCTCGAGGAAGGCGGCTCGCATATTCAGGTTCGTCTGCCGCGATCGGTACAGGATCAGCATCCCGATGATGTTGCCGCCGAGTCCGATCAACCCGAAGACGATCATTCCGGTCGTCGCCACTCCCGGAGGTTCGAGCAGGCGACGTACCGCCTCGATGAGGATGAATATCCCCACGCCGAATAGCAGCAAGGCTTGGGCTGCCGCGCTGAGAATCTCCACCCGCAGAAACCCCCACGTTCGGCTCGGCGTGGGTGGGCGACGGCTCAGGGCTGCCGCCACCAGCGCCATCGTGAGCCCGGCCACGTCGGTCAGCATGTGGCCGGCATCGGCGAGCAGGGCCAAGCTCCCCGTGACGGCCGCCCCGACGACTTCCACCAGCATCACCGTGACAGTGATCCCGAGGACTACGGCCAGTGGCTTCCTGTGATCCGGTCCGAGGTTATGGCTGTGGTCATGGTTCCCGCTCATACCGAAACCGACTCTGTCGCAGGAGTTCGGCGTGGGGCTGCGAGCGGTGGGAAAGCGGTGCCGCGGCTGGCGCGCATGCCGTTGCCGATGACGATGACCTCCGCCAGTTCGTGGACGAGGACGACGGCCGCCAGACCGAGGACCCCGAACAATGCGAAGGGGATGAGGATGGTGATCAGCGCGATCGACAGGATGACGTTTTGCAGCATGATCTGGCGGGTTCGACGAGCGTGATCGAAGGCTTGCGGGAGGAGCCGCAGGTCATCGCCCATGAGGGCGACGTCCGCGGTCTCGATGGCCACGTCGGTGCCCATCGCTCCCATCGCCACCCCGAGATCGGCCGTGGCCAACGCGGGGGCGTCGTTGACGCCATCGCCGACCATTGCTGTGGCCTGACCCGAGCGGCGGAGACGCTCGATGGCGGCCGACTTGTCCTCGGGCCGCAGCTCGGCATGCACCAGCCCGATTCCCGCCTCGTGGGCCAGCGCACGGGCGGTGAGTTCGTTGTCACCGGTGAGCATCACAACCGTGTATCCAGCGGATCGCAACTGCGTCACCACCTCGGGCGCCTCAGGTCGCAACTCATCACGCACGGCGATCGCCCCCACCACGCGTCCCTCCACCTCGACCAGTACGGCCGTCGCTCCCGCCTGCTGCATCCGCGCCACGTCCTCGGCCACCGGCTCGGGATCAATCCAACCGGGGCGACCCAAGCGCACCCGACGGCCATCGACCCTGCCGGTCAGCCCTGCCCCAACCTCGGCTGAGACCTCCTCCGCAACTCCCACGTCGTCGACCTCGGCCAGGATTGCTCGAGCCAGCGGATGCTCGCTCCGAATTTCGAGCGCTGCCGCGAGCTTTAGGACATCGCCGCGGGAGTAGCCGGGGACGGCGACGACGGCGATCACGGCCGGCTGGTTGCGGGTGAGGGTGCCGGTTTTGTCCAGGGCGACGGTCCGCACCCGGCCGAGGGTCTCCATGGCCGCTCCGCCCTTGACCAGGATGCCGCGCCGGCTCGCGGCGCCGATGGAGGCCACCACCGTTACAGGAACGGAGATCGCCAACGCACAGGGCGAGGCGGCCACCACCATCACCAACGCCCGCGCGAGCCACACGGAAGGATCCCCCAGCAAGGAACCGATCACGGCGGTGAGTGTCGCAGCGATCAGGATGCCGGGCACCAGGGGCTTGGCGATCCGGTCAGCCAGGCGTTGGGTGTCGCCCTTGCGGGACTGTTCCGCCTCGACGATGTGCACGATCCGTGCCAGCGAGTTGTCCTGCGCGTCGGCGGTGACTTCCACCTCCAGCGCACCCGAGCCGTTGATCGAACCGGCAAACACTTCCCGGCCGGGCCCCACCTCGACCGGCATCGACTCGCCGGTGATGGCCGACGTGTCCAACGCGGTGCGGCCCGCGCGGACTGTCCCGTCTGTGGCGAGCCGCTCGCCCGGTTTCACGATCAGGAGGTCACCGACCACCAGGTCGTCGACACCGACCAGGACATCGCGCCCCTCGCGGCGGATCGTAGCTTCGCGCGGGACGAGGTCGAGCAGGGCCCGTAGCCCATGACGGGTCTTGGCGATCGAGTAGTCCTCCAGGCCCTCGGCCAGCGAGAACAGGAAGGCCAGCATGGCCGCCTCCTCGACCTGACCGAGCAGCGTCGCGCCGACCGCACCGATCGTCATCAGGAGACCGACCCCGACCTTGCCCCGAACAAGCTTCTTCAGAGCACCGGGGACGAACGTGGACGCCCCCACGAGCAGCGCGATAGCACTAAGGATCAGCGCAGCGGTTTCCCAGCCGAGCTGGCTGCACACGAACCCGGCCAACAGGAAAGCACCAGAGACCAGCCCGAACTGGATATCCCGGATCTGCCACCACCGCTCCACACTCTCGCCGGTACCACCACTGCCGGGATTGGCAGGCGCCGGCGACTCACAACCGCAGGCGCTCTCGAGCACATCCTCACGGTCGGTCATCGCGCGACCCCCTGAGCGTCATGGCTCTTCAACTGCCCGACACTCGGATTGGTCACAGTGTCGACGCCGTAGTTCGGGCACAACGCCACCCCTTGACCCGTGGCCTCCAGCAGACGCTCCGCCGCCGCCAGCACACCCAAGACCTCCGGCGCGTTCGTCAACGAGAACACCGAAGCTCTCCCTTCCGGCCTCGACTCCACCAAACCGCACTCCCGCAAACACGCCAAATGCCCACTGACAGTCGACTGCGCCAACCCCAGATGCTCAGTCAAGTCACGCACCCGATGCTCCCCCAGCGTCAGATGCTGCAAAATCGCCAACCTGGAAGGATCAGACAAACCATGGAACAACGCCGCCGCAACCGGCAGCCCTTCGGCCAAAGCCCCACCCGCAAATCCCGTTAACATCGTCATATACCGATAATAGCATCGGGAGCGATCGATCAAGAGGAGGGACCCCGATGACCGTCGATACGGCCGCGCCCGTCTTGGCACGGTCCCTTCACCTAACCCGACTGGTGACTGGGAGTGCGCTCCTGGCTCCACCATCGTCGCACTGAAACTACGCTTCCAGGGCCCGGCCGGCGCGGCAGGATCGGCTGAGCGGCGGGGTGCAATTCTCCTTGCCGCGGGCCTTGTGCTCCGCGCCGCAGCTCCCACGCTTGCTCTGACCGGCACCACTGCCGCAATGGCTCTGCCCACCGGCATTCGGTGGATCGACCTGGCGTCGCCACCGTCGGCTTCGTCGGCGTCGTGGCCGCTCAGCTCAGGCTGACGTGCGTGCAAACCTGAAGTATAGGCGCTGACCATGCGCCCCTGAACAGCATGGATTCACCCCACTCCAACGACGCTTTCACCGCTGGTCCCGACCAACTCGCTGACCACCCTCTCCGAACGATGGGGACCCTTGGCCCCGAAGGAGTGTCCACTGGCAACTCGCGCGCAGGGACTAAGCGGATGAAGCGCCGGCTCCGACTCGCGCACGAGCAATGAAGATCACACACCCACTGCATTAGCGCTTCCCTCCACCGCACCACTGCCCACCCTGCCCACCCGCATGGCCAACGAACGAGCCATGGGCATCTCCTTCATCTGGGCATCACAAACGTGGCGCCAACTCGTCCGCGTCTTCGGCGAACAACAGGCTCGCTCGATCAAGGACCTCAGCAACACCCTCGTCGTCTTCGGCGGATCGAAAGACGCAAGCTTCAACAAAGAGATCAGCGACCTCCTCGGATCCAAGCGCGTCACCCGACGTAACCACCAACTGGGCGGACACCGGTCCTTCTCCACCCACGGCGAAGATGTCCCTGTCATCCGGCCAGAACAGCTGCGAGAACTCCCCAGCCGAAGCGCACTGGTCATCGCTGAGAACGGCAAACCCATCCTCGCCCGCCTCCGTCGCGCCATCGATGGCACAAGTGGCCGACGGCTCCTCAGCCAACAAGGCGACGCGCGGCTCAAGACCGTGGCCGCCCAACACCCTGCGGGCGTCAGACCGGCCGATAAGGAAGCTCTGGCGCTGCACCACTCCCGACAGTTGGGGCTCAGCAACGAGGCAGAGGTCGTATGAACAACGCGCTGATGCCCTTTCCGCTACCGACGGAGGCCATGCAACTTGCCCTCGTCGACCTGGCCCTTCTGGGTAGGGGCGGCGAAGGCGCGGCGAACATCCTCGCCACGGGAGAAGTCCTCCCAAGAATCTGGGACCTCACGACCGTTAGCGACCCTGTCCTTCTTCGAGAGACCGGGGCGTGGCTCCAATCATGTGTCGTGTGGCTCAACAGTCAACATGCCTGGTTCAGCAGCGATCTGACCCCGCGATGCTGGGAACAACACCCCAGCCTTGTGCACCAGCTCGGCAGTTTGGCCGCCAGCAGATACCTTGCGGGTGAGTCGACCGACCCTGCAGCGTTGGAGGAGTGGCACCGATACGCGCTGCCCAGCTACCTCGAACGCACCCGCGAGCAACGCCGCGGCTGTGAAGCCAAACACCAGCCCTGGCCGGCCCGCGCCGCCTGCAGCCGGGCCCATCGACGGTGCACTGAAGCCTTGTAGCGCGCCTAGCACCGTGAGGTGTTACGGCCGGGCGAGCACCGGAACGGGTCGGCCACGAACGGCGGTGCCGATCCGTAGGGTCGGAGTCTCTCAACCCAGCCGCAACCAGAGAATGCCCTGTCATGGATGAGCGAAGCACTTGACTGCCTAAGAGGGAGTGTTGGCAGCTGGGCTTGCCCATCTTCACCAACTTCGGTAGTCGGATGTCGTGCTATCTCCTCCTTGCATCGGTTGAAGTCAGGCACACGGCCCTGGTCGATTTTGGCCCTACCGACCCGCAGTGCCAAATCAGCAAAGCCCCGGAAGCAGCCCGGCGGAGACCGTGCCCAGGTAGGTCCTACGAGATGCGGATGGAGGGAGCGGCGAGTCGTTCCAGTCAGGCTGTGTCAGACTTGCGTCGAAGACTACGCAGACCGAAGGAGATGTGATGGCGGAGTTCAACACGGACGAGTTGGACAGGTTTGCCGAGGCCATCCAATCCCTGAAGTTGTACCGCCGCGCGGAACTGGAAGGGGCGCAGGGTGAGGATCTGATCGAAAAGCTATACGTAGACCCGCTCCCACACGATCACGTTCACAAGCAGTTGCGACGGCCTAACACGACGTTGCTCATAGGCCGAAAGGGGACGGGTAAGTCGACCGTATTCCTTCGCGCCCTCCTGAATGACAAGAGCGTGGTGTCGACCTACGTTGACATCAAGACCGTTTTCGAGTCGGCTCAGGCAGAGCCGAGTGCCGTGGCGAACCTTGCAACTATTGAGGGCGCCCTCACCGACGACGGCGTTAACCGACTTCTACTCATGACATCATTTCTCAAGGCGATCATCGCAGGGATACGAGATGACCTTGCGAAGCAACTCGAATCCTCCCTAAAGCTGCGCGTCAAAGAGGCGTTCACGGGCAACTACGATAGCCTTTCCACGAAGCTCGATGCCTTCGTTGCTGGCTTGGATTCCCCAGAGTTTATCGATGTTCAGGCAGTCAGGACGAGCGCGGTCAGGAGAAGGGAAGCGGAGGCGAGCTCAACGAGCGCCGGTGGTTCACTCGGCATGAACTCGGATACTGGCGCAGCAGCCGAGGTTAGCGGCGGGGTGACCGAGTCGCTCGATCTTGAAACTGAATCGACGTATTCACAGATCCTTCTGCGAACGATGAACCTCCGAGACCTCATCGCCGGCCTAAAGGATGTGTTGGAACCGCTACATGTGCGCCACCTATTTGTATTTATAGACGACTTTTCGGAACTGCCTCCGGACGCGATGAGGACCGTGGTTGACGTCCTCATCGCACCACTTAACAACTGGTCGGAAGAGCTTGTGAAATTCAAGATCGCCGCTTATCCAGGGCGCATTTACTACGGCGGTCTGGATAAGTCGAAAATTGATGAGATCAGTCTCGACCTTCACAGCATCTACGGCCAGTCCACAGTTGGGGACATGGAGGAGAAGGCGGTTGAGTTCACCAAGCGTTTAGTGGCTCTTCGTACCTGAGCGTGGGGTGATAGTCGTAGACCGCCGCCGATGAGGAGCATTCTGAGGCGGTAGTTGTCGGGGTCGCGGAACCCTCGGGCGACGCGGCGTGCGAGTTCGATCAACCCGTTGATGGATTCGGTTCCGCCGTTGTTGGCGCCGCCGGTGGTGAAGTAGCCCAGGAACGCGTCGCGCCACTGGTTCAGCGTCCGGCCGAGGCGGGCGATCTCCGGGATCGGACATGAGGGGAACGTGGCGAGGATCTTGTCCGCGACCCTGCGGCCGTCGGCGTGACTGGGCTGGTGGTAGACCGAGCGGAGCTGTTGGGCGCAGTGCCAGGCGACCTCGACTTCGACGTGTCGGTCGTCGGCTGTGAACGCGGTCTCCAGGCGGGTCTTCTGCCGGTCGGTGAGGTGTTCCTTCCCGGCGCGCAGCAGGTTGCGGATCCGATACAGCGGATCGTCTCTGCGTCCGCGGTGGCCGTGGATGTCCTGCTGGACCCGGCGGCGGACCTCATCGACCGCGGCCGTGGCGAGCTTGACGACGTGGAACGCGTCGAGCACCGCGACGGCGTCCTCCAACTGGTCGTTGATGGCGTTCTTGTAGCCGTGGAACGGGTCCAGGGTGGCGATCTCGACGCCTTTGCGGAACGTGTCGCCGCGGTCACGCAGCCAGGTCTTGTAGGCCTCACCGGAGCGGCCCGGGACCAGATCCAGCAGCCGGGCTCGGATGTGTCCGTCCTTGTCGCGGGTGAGATCGACCATGCCGGTGAACTCCTTCGGGCCGCGTCCGCCCTGGTCGACGGGCTTGGTGGAGACGTGGTGCCAGATGTGTTCGTCGACGCCCAGCGAGGTGACCCCGGCGAAGCGGGCCTCGTCGGCGGCGGCGGCTTCAAGGATCGGCTTGACCGCTCGCCACAGGGTCCTCCAGGTGCAGCCGAGCTGCCGGGCCATCCCCTGAACGGAGGCGTTCTCCCGTCGCATCTGCCCGATCGCCCACGACGTCGCGCGACTGGTGAGCAGCGCTCTGGGTCGCGCCACATCGGGGTCTTGCTCCATGAACGAGTTCACCGGGCACATCGGTTCGGGACACAGCCAGCGACGTTTCCGCCACCACAGCTTCACCGGCGCCGTGAAGCACGGCGCGTCGATCAACTCAACCCTCTGCCGGCCATGCGCATGCGCGATCACGCCGCAGGCGGGGCAGCCCATCACCTCCGGCGTCCGTGACTCGACCTCGAC
>NZ_JBUZNQ010000011.1:0-55747 GCF_055326325.1 Tessaracoccus zhenghani
AGCGTCACGTTGCCGGTGTTGGTGGCCACGAACGTGTAGGTGATCACGTCACCCACCGCGTCGTAGGTCTCCACATTCGCCGTCTTGACCAGATCGATGTCGGGCAGTTGGCTGGCCGGCACCGTCTCGTCGTCGGTGTCGGTCACCGGCTCACCGGCAGGCGGGGTGCCCTCGGTGGTGGCGGTGTTGTCCACAGAACCCGCGTCCAGATCGGCCTGGGTCACCGCGTAGGTGGCCGAGCACTCCATCGAGGCACCCGGAGCCAACGTCGTCGGCTGGGCCGGGACGCAGGTGAGCCCGGACATGCCGGGAAGCGGATCGACGATGGTGACATTGGTCAGCGTCACGTTGCCGGTGTTGGTGGCCACGAACGTGTAGGTGATCACGTCACCGACCGCGTCATAGCTCGCCACATCGGCGTCCTTGGTCAGCTCGATCGCAGGCGACTGGGTGCCGGGGACGGTCTCGTCGTCGGAGTCGGTGACATCGTCGCCGACCGGCGGGGTGCCGGTGGTGGTGGCGGTGTTGTCCACCGAACCGTTGTCCAGGTCGGCCTGGGTCACCACGTAGGTGGCAGTGCAGGTCATCGAGGCTTGCGGAGCCAACGTCGCGGGCTGGGCCGGATCACAGGTCAGTGCCGAGAGGCCCGGGAGCGGATCCGTGATGATCACGTCTGTGAGCGTCACGTTGCCGGTGTTGGTGGCCACGAACGTGTAGGTGATCACGTCACCCACCGCGTCGTAGGTCTCCACATTCGCCGTCTTGACCAGATCGATGTCGGGCAGTTGGCTGGCCGGCACCGTCTCGTCGTCGGTGTCGGTCACCGGCTCACCGGCAGGCGGGGTGCCCTCGGTGGTGGCGGTGTTGTCCACAGAACCCGCGTCCAGATCGGCCTGGGTCACCGCGTAGGTGGCCGAGCACTCCATCGAGGCTTGCGGAGCCAACGTGGTGGGCTGGGCAGGCGTACAGGTGAGGTCCGACAGGCCCGGGAGCGGATCAGAGATCGTCACGTTCGTGAGGGTCACGTTGCCCGTGTTGGTGGCCACGAACGTGTAGGTGATCACATCACCCACCGCGTCATAGCTCGCCACATCGGCGTCCTTGGTGAGCGAGATGGCCGGGAACTTGTCGCCGGTGACCGTCTCGTCGTCCGTGGCCGTCACATCCTCACCCGCCGGCGGCGTGCCGGTGGTGGTGGCGAGGTTGTAGATGGAACCACGGTCAAGGTCGCTCTGACCGATGGTGTAGGTCGCAGTGCAGGTCATGGTGGCATCCGGCGCCAGGGTGGAACCCTGGACCGGGGCGCAGACCAGCGCCGAAAGGCCCGGCAGCGGATCAGCGATCGTCACGTTGCTCAGGGTCACGTTGCCGGTGTTCGTCGCCACGAAGGTGTAGGTGATCTCGTCACCCACCGCGTCGTAGGTGGCAGGATCAGCCGACTTGACCAGCGTGATCGCAGGAGATACATCCGCCGGGACGGTCTCGTCAGCGGTGTCGGTCACATCGTCGCCCACCGGCGGCGTGCCGGTGGTGGTGGCGGTGTTGTCCACCGAACCGTTGTCCAGATCGTCCTGGGTCACCGAGTAGGTGGCCGTGCAGGTCATGAACGCTTGGGGAGCCAAGGTGGTGGGCTGGGCAGGCGTACAGGTGAGGTCCGACAGGCCGGGCAGCGGATCCTCGATCGTCACGTCCGTGAGGGTCACGTTGCCGGTGTTGGTGGCCACGAAGGTGTAGGTGATCACATCACCCACCGCGTCGTAGCTCTCCAGGTCGGCTTCCTTGGTGAGCGAGATCGCCGGGAAGCGTTCTCCGGTCACCGTCTCGTCGTCATCGTCCGACACCGGGTTGTCCGAGGGATCGGTGCCGGTGGTGGTCGCGGAGTTGTAGATGCTGCCCGCGTCGAGATCGAGCTGGGTGACGGTGTGTGTATCGGTCACCGTGCAGGATGCGCCCGGAGCCAGCGTTGCGGCGCAGGGCTCGTCCACGAGGCCGAGCATGGCGTCATCGATCGTCACGTCCGTGAGGGTCGACTGGCCGGTGTTGGTCGCGACGAGCGTGTAGGTGATGACGTCCCCGACAGCGTCGTAGGTTGTCGGCAACGCCGTCTTCGTGAGGGTGATGTCCGGCACGCAGAGGGTGGCCTTCGCGCTGGACGTCTGCTGCGTCTCCGTGATGGTGGCGGTGTTGGTGTACACCTTGCACGCGTCGGCCTCAGCGTCGGCCGCGAGGTTGCGGGTGTAGCTGAACGTGGCCGTCAGGCCATCCACAGTGGCGTCGGGAGCGGTGATCGAGCCGCCGCCGGCTGCCGCGGAGACGGTGCCGAGCGGGCTGGTCGCTCCGCCGAAGGTGTCGGTGACGGTGATGGACTGGTTGACGCGGGCGCCGGCCGAGAACGCATAGTTCGCGGTGCCGGTGGTCGTGGCGTCATCCGAGCCGGTGGGGTAGGCGGTTTCCCAGTTGGCCTTGCTCACCCTGAGGGTGGCGGTGTTGGTGCCGCTGAGCGGGATGTCGCCCAACTGCCCGTCACTGGTGCACGTGTAGTTGTACGTGGTGGTACCAACGGGCAGGTCGAGGTTGCCGGTGCCTTCGGCCACGCCGGCGACGGTGCAGTCCATCCCCGGGGCCAGCTGATCGGTCAGGGCGACCTTCATGGCGACATCCGGGTTGTTGACGGTGATGACACCGCTCAGCGAGTAGTTGGAGCGTTGCACTCCGGCCAGCGAGACGTCGACGTCGTAGCCGGCGACCACTGGAGCGGTGCCGTCGACGTGATAGGTGACCTCCTTGACGCCGTCGATGGTCTTCTCGATGGCCCACACGTAGGTTTCGGTGAACGTGGCGACGGCGGTCTTGGACACCGTCGGCACCTGCGGATCTGCGAACTGCAGGGTGGCACCGGCGCTGAGCGTGACCGTTGCGGTCTTGGTGCGGTCTGCGGCTGCGGGGAGCAGGTAACCGGTGGGCGGCGTGATCTCCTCGACGGTGTACTGACCGTTCTTGGCCTCGTTGAACTTGATGATGCCGGCGGTGGCGGAGTCGTCGCCCGCACCGTTGTCGGTGATGGTCACGGACGCCACGCTGCGGTTGCGCGGATCCGGCGAGATCCGGAAGGTGGCGCCCCCGATGAGGTCACCGTCCATGTCGCGCTTCTCGATCTGGAAGCTGGGGCACGGGTTGACGTCGATGGGGCCGGTCAGGAAGTCCTTCAGAGCGGAGCCGAGGGTGGCAGCCGCCGTGGAACGCAGGTACATCGAGTTGAACGCCAGGCGTCCGCACTCGACCTCGCCACCGCCTGGGACCAGCGCGCTCAGGTTGAAGGTGAACTCGGCAGTGTCGCCCGAGGTGTTGTATGTGAAGGCGCTGCTCGGGACGGTGATCTGGACCCACGAGGAGCCGTTCCACTCGTAGACGACGGGCTGGGAGAAGCCTCCGTTGGTGGACGTGGTGAACGCGAAGCGCAGGTCGCCGACAGTGCGGTTGGGGATGGGCGTACCGTTGCCGTTGACGGTGTTGGGCGCCTGGTTGAGCTCCAGGTAGAAGCCGCCGTCGCCCTGGCCGGAGAAGCGGTTGAAGCCGAAGTAGAGGATGGGGTCGCCGTTGACGTACGCCACGTCGACGCCGGCGCTCACGAGGTCGGTGCTCTGACCGGTGCCGCCGAACTCCTGCTGCCAACTGCTCAGCGCGCCGTCCTCCTTGGAGCCCTGGGTGAACATGTTGTCCGGCGAACTGCCACAGGCGTCGTCGACGTACTCGGGAGTGCCGGACCAGGCGATGGGCGTGAACCGGTCGCGGATGCAGGTCGCGGTGGCGAGCACGCCGATCTCGGCTGCAGGCGCCACCTGCGCCTCCTGCAGGAGGGGGGCCTCGGGCGCCGCGGGCTCGGAGGCCGCGGGCTGCGCCGTCGTGGGATCGGCCTTCGTGGGGGCCGTCTGGGCCGGCTTCTGCGTCACGGGCTCGGCCGTCTCCGCAGCGGGAGCAGAGGGTTCAGTGGCCGGGGCAGGCTCCTCCGTCACCACGGGCTCCGGCGTGGTCTCCTCGACCACCTCGACGGGGACCGGTTCGGCGCTGGCCGGCTCCTCCGACGTCGCGGCTTCCGGCGCAGAAGAAGACGCTGGTGTCTCCTCCGCCGTTACCTGGACTGTTGTCGGGCTCTCCGCCGCCACTTCGCTGAGGGTCACGGAGCCCTCCGCCAGCGCGATTGCCGCCGGCGATTCGGGTTGGGTGCTCTCGGTATCGGCCTGGGCACCCAGGACCCCCATCAGTGGGAGCACCAGGATGAATGCGGACCAGGTGGAGAGAAGCCTCCACGTACGGTTCCGCCACGAATGATGACTTGTGGTGTGCGACTGCCCAGGCATGTGACTTCCTCTTTCGGATCTCCTGGGGAGCAGCGGCTCTGCGCGCCTTCTGCTTCCCCGGGGATGGCCGAGGGAGGTCACTTCGAATTTAGGAGGAAAGCGGCCACGGATCTGGTGACAACCAGTTCCACACAACCGTCCCCCGAGGTCGAAAGGTTCCCCCCTTGTTACCCCTTAGGAGGCACTGTAGGGCACCTTTGCGCTTCTGTCTCGGAGAAAACGTAAGGAAGTTTCTATTTTTCAGACCACTCAGGACTTTCACAGGATCCGCAAAGCGTCCGCCACCCGGCCCCGAACCCTCGCATTCACGCGTAGAACGCACAGGGTGGCCAGGATCGGAGAAAGAAACGCAGTCGAGCCCCGCGAAGGCTGTCACCCGTTTAGCCGACACGTACCTCCGAATTACGCAACGCATTTACGTCACGTAAGTTACTTTTGTCACTGAGCCTCCCGCCGTGACTTTTGTCACAGTGAACCGCCCCTGCGTCAATAGACGCAGGGGCGGCCCTGTTCGATCCAGTCGAGGCCGGACCCGGCATTCCTCCCTGGAGGGACGGGGGGGACGGACCCTACCCGGGAGGTTTCACGCCTCAGCTACGGCGACGCTTCCTGCCTGCCATCGCCGCGGCACCGCCGGCCAGCGCGAGGAGCGCCACGCCGGTGAGCACCAGCCCGGAATCGGGACCGGTACCTGTGGGATCACCACTCCTGACCATCGGCTTCGGAGCCGGGGCCATGGGGCGCGGTGCCGGTGCAGGGGTGGGCTCTGCCGGCACCTGGTGATCGTCCTGATCCGTCACGGGCTTGTCGTCAGGCGTGAGGCCTGTCGTCGTCGCCAGGTTGAGAACCTTGCCCGCCGCCACGTCGGCGGCCGTGACCACGTAGGCCGCAGTTGCGGCGCAGGTGGTGGATTCACCCGGATCCAGCTCTGTCACCGGGCAGGTGACGGAGATACCCGCAGCCATCAGCTTGGGATCATCGACGCGGACGTCGGTCAACAGCGTCTCACCGGTGTTGGTCACCGTGAAGCTGTACATGATCCGGTCGCCGAAGCGGACGGGGCCAGCCTTGTCGGCATGCTTCACCAGGTCGATCCCAGGCGTCAGGACGGGCTCGGACGGGGTCGGAGCCTCGACCAGGGCGTCGTCCTCGTCGGTCACGATCTCGTCATCCGGCGCCGTTCCCTCGACCACGGCGATGTTGTGGATGAACTCGGCATCGAGATCCGCCTGCGTCACTTCGTGCTTCAACTCGATGACGCATTCCTCCCCCGGAGCCAACGACTCGGCGCACAACGCGTCTTCGACGCCGAACATCTCGTCGTCGATGACCACGTTGGTCAGCGTGACGTTGCCGGTGTTGGTGGCCAGCAGGGTGTAGGTGATGATCTCGCCAACTTCGGCGTATTCCTCGCGGTCAGCCGTCTTCACCAGCGAGATCGCCGGATTCTGGTCACCCGGAACCGTCTCGTCATCGGTGTCCGTCACATCCTCACCCTCCGGCGGCGTGCCGACGGTGGTGGCGGTGTTGTCAACGGAACCGTTGTCGAGGTCTGCCTGGGTCACCTCATAGGTGGCCGTGCATTCCATCGACTCCCCCGGAGCCAACGTGCCCGGCTGCGCCGGATCACACGTCAGGTCCGAAAGGCCCGGCAGCGGGTCGGTGATCGTCACATCGGTGAGCGTCACGTTGCCCGTGTTGGTGGAGACGAACGTGTAGGTGATGAGGTCACCCACCGCGTCGTAGCTCTCCACGTCGGCCGTCTTGACCAGGTCGATCGCCGGGAACTGGTCGCCGGTGATGGTCTCGTCATCGGTGTCGGTGACATCCTCACCCTCCGGCGGCGTGCCGACGGTGGTGGCCATGTTGTAGACCGAGCCGGCGTCGAGATCCGCCTGCGTCACCGTGTAGGTGGCGGTGCATTCCATCGACTCCCCGGGGTCAAGCGTGGTCGGCTGCGCGGGATCGCAGACGAGCGTGGACATGCCCGGCAGCGGGTCGGTGATCGTCACATCTGTGAGGGTCACGTTGCCGGTGTTGGTGGCCAGGAACGTGTAGGTGACGAGGTCACCCACTGCGTCATAGGTCGCGACGTCCGCAGTCTTGACCAGGCTGATCGCCGGCATCTGCTCTGCAGGCACGGTCTCGTCATCGGTGTCGGTCACATCCTCACCCTCCGGCGGCGTGCCGACGGTGGTGGCGGTGTTGTCAACGGAACCGTTGTCGAGGTCTGCCTGGGTCACCTCGTAGGTGGCGGTGCATTCCATCGACTCCCCCGGAGCCAACGTGGCGGGCTGGGCCGGATCACACGTCAGGTCGGAGAGGTCCGGCAGCGGGTCCGTGATCGTCACATCGGTGAGCGTCACGTTGCCCGTGTTGGTGGAGACGAACGTGTAGGTGATCACGTCGCCCACCTCGTCGTAGCTCTCCACGTCCGCCGTCTTGACCAGGTCGATCAACGGGAGCTTGTCGCCGGTGATCGTCTCGTCATCGGTGTCGGTCACCGGCGGGCCGCTCGGCGGGGTGCCGACGGTGGTGGCCACGTTGTAGACCGAGCCCGAGTCGAGATCCGCCTGCGTTACCGCGTACGTGGCGGTGCACTGCATCGACTCTCCCGGATCCAGCGTCGTCGGCTGCGCGGGAACGCAGACGAGGGCGGACAGGCCGGGTAGCGGATCAGAGATCGTCACGTTCGTGAGGACGGACTGGCCGGTGTTGGTGGCCAGGAAGGTGTAGGTGATCACGTCGCCGACCGAGTCGTACGTGGTGGGCGAAGCGGTCTTGGTCAGCGTGATGTCCGGCACACAGACCGTGGCCTCGGTTTCCGAGGTCTGCTGGGTCTGGGTGATGGTTGCCGTGTTGTCGTACACCGCGCACTCGTCGCCCTGGGTGTCGGGCGCGAGGTTCCTGGTGTAGGTGAACGTCGCCGTCGTCCCGGACACCGTGGCGGTGGCCGTGGTGCCCACTGCGGTGACCGCGGTGCCGGCGTCATTGGCCGTGACGGTGCCGAGCGTGGTGGTCGAGCCGTTGAAGGTGTCGGTGACGGTCACGCTCTGGTTGGTCTTGGTCGACGAGGCGAACATGTAGTCGGCCGTGGCGGTGACCGTGGCATCATCTGCGCCGGTCGGGAACGCGGTGGCCCAGTTCGCCTTGCTGACCTTCAGCGTGGCGGTGTTGGTGCCGCTCAGCGGAACATCACCCAGCTGCCCGTTGCTGATGCACGAGTAGTTGAAGGTGCTGGTTCCGATGGGCAGCTCGACATTTCCGGTGCCGGCGGCCACGCCGGTGACGGTGCAGTCCATGCCCGGAGCCAGCTGGTCGGTCAACGAGGCTTTCAGTGCGACATCCGGGTTGCTGACGGTGATGACACCGGTCAGTGAGTACGCCGAGCGCTGCACCTCGACGAGCGACACCTCAACCTCGTAGTTGGCGACGACCGGGGCCTCGCCTCCCACGTGGTAGGTCACTTCCGTCTCACCGTCGACGGTCTTCTCGATGGCCCACACGTAGGTCTCGTGGAAGGTGGCGACGGCGGTCTTGGTCATGGTGGGGACCTGCGGGTCGACGAACACGACGCTCACGTCGTCGGTCAACCCGACGGTGACCTGCTGTGTGCGGTCCGCCAGGGCGGGCAGCAGGAAGCCGGTGGGCGGCGTGATCTCTTCGATCGTGTACACGCCGTTCTTGGCCTCGTCGAACCGGATGATGCCGAGCGTGTCGGAGTCGTCGCCCGCGCCGTTGTCGGTGACGGTCACCGAGGCGATGCTGCGGTCACGCGGGTCAGGCGAGATGCGGAAGGTCGCGCCTCCGACGAGGTCGCCGTCCATGTCACGCTTCTCGATGTCCAGGCCAGGGCAGGCGTCGACATCGACAGGCCCGGTGAGGAAGTCCTTCAGCGCGGAGTTCGCCGACGACGAAGCCGTAGAACGCAGGAAGAGGGAGTTGAACGACAAGCGGCCACACTCGACCTCGCCGCCGTCGGGAACGAGCGCCGTCAGGTCGAACGTGAACTCGGCGGTGTCGCCACTGGTTTCGTAGGTGAAGGCCGAATCAGGGACGGAGACCTGCACCCAGCTGTCGCCGTCCCACTCGTAGACGGTGACGCTCGAGAAGCCGCCGCCGGTGGACGTGGTGAACGCGAACCGCAGGTCGCCCACCGTGCGATCAGGCACCACTGCGCCCTGATCGTTGACGATGTTCGGCTCCTGGTTCAGCTCGAGGTAGAAGGCACCATCGCCCTGGGGCGAGTAGCGATTGAATCCGAAGTACAGGATGGGATCACCGTCGACATAGGCGATGTCCACCGCTGCGCTGACGAGGTCCGTGCTCTGACCCACACCGGCGTTGTCCTGGGTCCAGGTCGACGGGGGATCCGGCTCCTGGGAACCCTGCACGAACACGTCGTCGGTGTCGTTGCCACAGGCGTCGTAGACGAACGACGGCGAACCGCTCCAATCGATGGGCGTCACAGCGTCCCTGTTGCAGTCGTCGGTGGCCAGGACGCCGATCTCGGCTTCCGGGGCGGCGAGCGGTGCGGTTTCGTCGAGCGCGGGAAGCTCGCCCTCAGGAGCAACGGCGACCGACGGGGCCGCCTCTTCCTTCACGGGCTCTTCCGGTGCGGCCTCTTCGGCGGGAGCCGGCGCTTCTTCAACGGGCGCCGCTTCCTCGACCACGGGGGCCGGCTCTTCGCTCACCGGTTCCGGCGCCGGTGCGGGAGCCGGCTCTGGTTCGGGCGCGGTCTCCTCAACCACCTCAACGGGCACCGGCTCCTCTGCCTGCGGTGGCGCTGGCTCTTCGAGCGGCGGCGCCTCTTCACTCACTGACGGTTCCGGCGCGGCTGGAGTCTCCTCCGGCGCAGCCTCCGTCAGGGTCACGGTGGGGGATTCCTCGGCCATCGCAGCGACGGCGGAGGTCACCTCCCCCGTTGCGTCAGTATCGGCCTGCGCTCCGAGCATTCCCATCAGCGGGAGTACGAGGATGAACGCGGACCAGGTGGAGACCACTCTCCACGTGCGGCTTCGCCATGGAACATGGCCTAATGTGTGCGACTGCCCAGACATCAATCTTCCCCACTTCGGTCTGCGGGGGCCGCGGCAATCGGCGCCGCAGCTGCCCCGGGATCGGCCCGGGAGGCGTGTGTCGAACGTCGGGGAATGACCGTTGTGTCAGTAGATGTCCCCCACGATGGACGGTGCCCCCCTTTAAACCCTTGTTCAGCACCATATGCCACGCCGGGGGCGTTTGTCGCCACCTTTTAGTAATGAACTTTCAGGCAATTCCTTACGTGCCTGCGAAGTATTGAGCGGCTGGTCAGCGCATTGATCAGGGGCTTGGCGGACGCAGATGAGCCATGGCCGGAAACAGACATCGCGCTCACTGCCGCTACTTCACGGAGTTACGCCTGGCTACGACACCGGAACGGCGGTCACGACGATGTTGTCGGAGTAGATCCAGCCGCGGCTCGTCCGGATGAAATCCCCACCGCAGGTCACCAGGTGGAGCCGGCGTTCGCCGTCTGTTGCGAAGAGCCTGTCCGGGAGTTCGGTCTGGCGGTACAGGTGCACGCCGCTGACCACCCACTCCTGGCGTCGGCCCCGGTCGTCCCAGGTGCTGATGCTGGCGCCCGGTTCGACCTCCCCCAGGTAGTAGAGAGCGCCGCGGTCCCCGCTGTAGACGACATGGCCGGCGAGGAGAGTGGACCCGGTGCCGGCCCGCAGCGGCTGGACGGTGTTGAGAAGGCCCACCTTCGAGAGGTTGCGCGGCAACGTCATGGCGTTGTCCGCGGAGACTCCCTGGTTCACAATGCCGGCATCCACGTAGATCGACGGGATCTGGAGTCGACTGACGAAGCTTCCGCCACCGTCACCATCGGCCGGAGGTTCCTCGACCGGCTCGGTACGCACGAACGGCCCCAGTTCAGCCTTGGCCTCTTCCTCGATCACGAGCGGCTCGACGTCGGGGGCCGCCGACGGCCTGGCCGCGATGGCCTCCTCGGCGCTCATGGAGAACTGCCGGCTGGGTTCCGGGGTCTCCTCCGGCGGACGTTCCTGGAGCCCGGACCAGACGAGGTACCCACCGCCCATGGTCAGTGCCACGGCGAGCAGCACCCACAGGCCTGCCCGCCACCCCCTGCGGCGCGTCGCTCCAGTCACCAACCCAGCCTAACGCGGGGAGCGAAGCGCGACAGTCGCCCAGACGGAGGGAACGAAGTCAGACGGAGGGAACGAAGTTGAGCGCGGTTGACTCAACTCGGACTTGACTACCGACACGCACGGATTAAACTTGAGTCCAAGAGGCTCAACCCAGAGCTGCACACAGAGAAAGGGAAACCATGGCACGCACGTTTGATCCGTTCCGCGACATGGAGCGCCTGTTCGAGCAGCGCTCCACCTCCCAGCCGGGCATGAACATGGATGTCTATCGTTCGGCCGATCACTTCGTGGCCGAGATCGACCTGCCTGGCGTTGACCCGTCGAGCATCGACATCGACATCGACGACCGCACGCTCACCATCCGCGCCGAGCGCCAGAGCAAGGCCGCGGAGGACACCCAGTGGCTGACGCGGGAGCGCGCCACCGGGACGTTCGCCCGCCAGTTGATGTTGGGACGCGGCATCGACGCCGGCAAGATCGAGGCCGACTACACCGACGGCGTCCTCACCGTCATGCTGCCGGTGGCTGAGGAGTCGAAGCCGCGCAAGGTGTCCGTCGCCCATTCCGGCGGTCAGCGCGAGATCCGCTCGGAAGTTGTCGAGGAGGGCAGCGAGGGCTGATCCCTCCTGCTGGAGTTGCCACGGGGCGCCGCACACCACGTGCGGCGCCTCTTTGTCACCCCCTGCGCAGCGCGACGGGGCAGACTGGAGACATGACGAAGCTCGACGACGCATTCGACGTGGTGGCGCGCGCCGACTTCCTGCCGCCGAAGGTCAAGCCCTTCGCTGATCTGGACAGGGCGCTGGCGATCGGTCACGACGCGACCAACTCGCAACCCTGGACGGTGCGCTACATGCTGGAGCATCTGGACCCGCAACCCGGAGACAAGGTGCTCGACGTGGGCAGCGGCTCGGGCTGGACCACCGCCCTGCTCGCCTACCTGGTGGGTGAGAGCGGCTCGGTCGTCGGCGTGGACATCGTGCCTGAGCTGGTGCAGATGGGTCGCCTGCACATGGACAACCGGTTTCCGTGGGCGCGCTTCGAGGAGGCGGAGGAGGGTGTGTTGGGCTGGCCCGAATCTGCGCCCTACGACCGGATCCTGGTCTCGGCCGACGGCGGGAGCGTTCCGGAGGACCTGGAGGCGCAGCTCGCCCCCGGCGGCCGGATGGTGCTGCCCGCGTCGCAGCGCATCATCATCGTGGCGAAGGACGCCGACGGGAAGCTGACGCGCAACGCCGCCGCCGGGATGTTCAGCTTCGTGGAGTTGCGGTAACCGGCTCGGTACTCAGCCGGCGAGGAGCGCCTGCGCGGTGGGCTCGTCGGTGACCAGGGCCGTGATGAGCCGGCCGCGGATCGCGCCGCGGATGGCGCCCACCTTCTCCACACCGCCGGCGACCCCGACGACGTTGCTCATCTCCCGCAACTCGTCCAGCCCCAGTCCGATGCGCCGCTCGGACCACGGGGTGGCGACCACCCGGCCCTCCGCGTCGTACCACTCCCCCAGCATGTCGCCCACCGCTCCACGCGCGGCGAACCCGGCCACCTCCTCGTCGGTGGTCACCCCCGCCAGGACAGCTGATCCGCCGGGGGTCGCCGACCCCATCCCCGTCAGCGTCACGACGGCGGACCGGGCCAGGTCCAACACCTCGCGGACAGCCTGCTCGTCGGCCAGCGCGCTGGCCATCTCGGCGCTCGAGACCAGCAGCGGTGCGGGCACGGTGCGCAGCCGGCGCAGCACCCCCGGGGAGCGGGTGAGCACGTCGTCGATCCCGCTCAGCTCACCGGCGCAGGCGACGAACTGCACACCGTCGAGCGACTCCTCGGACAGCTCGACCAGTGCACGGGCCACCGAATCGCCCCAGGAGACGCCGACGACGGCGCCGGGGTGCAGGTGTCGCCTGGCGTAGGCGGCCAGCGCAGCGGCGACGCGCTCGTTGGTGCGCTCGCGCGAGAGCCTGCCCTCAGCGGTGGGGACCACGATGACGTCGGTCAGCCCAGAGGCCTCTTTCAGCCTGGTGGCCAGCTGCATGGCGGCGAGGTACTGCGAGTCCATCTCGATGCGCACGATCCCGTGCTGGCGGGCCGCTTCGAGTAGCCGGCCGACGGTCTGGCGCGAAACGAACAGCCGCTTGGCCACCTGCGCCTGTGTGAGGTCGTCCTCGTAGTAGAGCCAGGCGGCACGCACGACGAGGTCGAGGTCGTTGGGCGTGGGGGTCAGCACCTTGGTGAGCATATGCCCAGTTCGCGCGGACAGCCTTCCTTCGGACGGCAACGCGCCTAGATTTGATCCGTAGCACTCAGAGAAAGGGTGTCCCTCGTGACCCAGATTCCCGCCCTGCAGCATGCCATCCAGTTCGTCGGCGTCGACGAGATCGTGCTGAACACCGAGAAGCCCGTCGACGAGGTCGGCCCGCATCAGATGCTCCTCCAGGTGGAGGCGTGCGGCATCTGCTTCTCCGACACCAAACTGCTCCACGCCTTCGACTCCCACCCCCGCAAGGCCGAGGTGGTCAAGGGCATCGACCTCGACGCGCTGCCGGAGATCCCGTCGTACCACCCCGGCGCCGCTCCGGTCGTACCGGGGCACGAGCCCGTGGGCCGCATCGTCAAGGTGGGCGACCAGGTCACGCACTTCGCCGTGGGCGATCGAGTGCTCGTGCAGGCCGACTGGAAGCACCTGCGCACCGCCAAGTCGAACGGCGCCTTCGGGTACAACTTCGACGGCGCCCTGCAGGAGTACGCCCTGATCGACGAGCGCTGCGTCGTGGCGCCCAACGGTGAGGAGTTCCTGATCCACGTCTCCGACGGCCCGTCCGCGGCCGCGGTGGGTCTCATCGAGCCCTGGGCCACCGTCGAGGGCTCCTACGCGTGGGCAGAGCGCGACCATCTCAAGGACGGCGGTCGCCTCCTGGTCGTGAGCGACGGCGAGCCCACCGGGCTGGACGCGCTCACCTCGGCACACGTGCCGGCAGAGACCGTCTCCGTGACTCCGGGCGAGGTCGCCTCGCTCGAGGGCCAGGTGTTCGACGACATCATCTACTACGGCTCAGACCCTGAGGTCATCGAGGCCACGGCGCCGCTGCTCGGCACGCGCGCCACCTACTGCCTGGTCCTCGGCGGCGGGACGATCGGCCGCAAGGTGGCCCTCGACATCGGCCGCGTGCACTACGACTTCATCCGCTTCGTCGGCACCACCGGCGACGACCCGGCCGACGGCTACGCCTGGGTGCCGGCCAACGGCGAACTGCGCGCCGGCGACAACGTCGCCATCATCGGCGCAGCGGGCCCCATGGGCATGATGCACACCATCCGCGCCGTCACCTCCGGGGTGGAGGGCATCCGCGTCACCGGCACAGACCTCAGCGACGACCGGCTGACGCACCTGTCGCGCACCGTCGATCCCATCGCCGCCGGCCGTAGCGTGCCGATCACCTACGTGAACACCGGCGACGAGGAACTGCAGCACGGTTTCACGCACATCGCGTGCATGGTGCCCGTCCCGGCCCTGGTCAGCCAGGCCGTGGACCTCGCCGGCGAAGGGGCGATCCTCAACGCCTTCGCGGGCATCCCCGCCGGCACCCTGGGCGACTTCGACCTCCAGGGCATCGTCGAGCGCCGCATCTTCATTCTGGGCACCTCAGGCTCGGATGTCTCGGACATGCGCACAGTGCTGCGCAAGATCGAGGAAGGCATCATCGACACCCACATCAGCCTGGACGCCGTGACCGGCATGAAGGGTTTCCAGGACGCGATCGACTCGGTGATGAACCGCACCAGCGGCGGCAAGATCATGGTGTACCCGATGCTGCACGACCTCGAGCTGACGCGTCTGGTGGACATGCCGGAGAAGCTTCCGCATGTCGCCGCGAAGCTGAACAACGGCGTCTGGACCAAGCAGGCCGAGGAGGCGTTGCTGGCCGGCGCCTAGCCGACTCTAGTGGCCGCGGAGCTGCTCGATCGCCCGGCGTTCACGCTTGGTCGGGCGGCCGGCTCCGCGGTCGCGCACCGCCACGCGGCCCACCATCTCCGGGATGGGTGGCGGCTTCTCGGGCGTCCGGTCGATGTAGGCGGCCTGCGCCAGCGGCGCGCTGACCCGCTTGGCCAGACCGGGGTCCACCACCTCGAGGATCTTCTCGTCCTGGTCCTTACGCACCCGGATGACCTGGCCCGCCACCACATGCTGCGACGCCTTGGGCAGCAGGTCGTTCACCCTCACGTGCCCGCCGCGCACGGCCGAGGTTGCGAGCGAGCGGGTCTTGTACACGCGCACCGCCCACAGCCAGGCATCCAGTCGGGTCATGCGCTGATCCTAATCGCCCGGTCAATGGGCCTCGGGGAGGCCCGGTACGGTGGCGACGAGAGACCTGCCAGAAAGGAACCCCATGACCAGAAAAGCCATCGTCACCGGCCACAGCAAGGGCCTCGGTGCCGCGCTCGCCTCGCAGTTGGAGGCCGACGGCTGGGCCGTCCTCGGCGTGTCGCGCTCTGCCGGCGCCCAGGTGGACCTGGGGTCGGCGTCGGAACTGGCCGCGTGGCTGGAATCCGGCGCACTCGCGGAGTTCCTGGCGGGCGCCTCGGACATCATCCTGATCAACAACGCGGGGGCGGTGTCGCCCATCGGCTTCGTGGGCACGCTGGACCCGGCGGAGATCGAGCGGTCGGTCAACGTCAACGTGACCGCTCCCATCATCCTGACCGACGCCGTGGTGAGGCTGCGCACCGCTGGGGCGCCTCTGCGCGTGGTGCACATCAGCAGCGGGGCGGCGCGCCGCCCCCACGCCACGTGGAGCACCTACTGCGCGGGCAAGGCCGCCGTCGACATGCACGCCGTGGCGCTCGCCGAGGAGAACCTCGAGGGCGTGCGCGTGGCCTCCATCGCCCCGGGCGTGGTGGACACCCAGATGCAGGAAGCCATCCGCGGCACGGACTTCCCGGCGCGAGACCAGTTCCAGGCACTGAAGGACGAGGGCCGTCTGTCATCGCCAGACGAGGCGGCCCGCAGGATCATCACGCTGCTCAACCGCGCAGACTTCGGCGAGAAGGTCATCGCGGACGTCCGCGACGCCGGCTGATTCACTTCTTGTCGACTGCCTTCTCCAGCTCCGCCTTGTTCATCTTCGAGCGGCCCTCAATGTTCTTGCGCTTGGCCTCTTCATAGAGCTGGTCCCGGGTACGGCCACCCGGCCCCTTGTTGGAGCGGAGGCCACCGCGTCGGCCTGACGAGATGTCCTCCCGGGACAACCTGCTGGATTCCTTCGCCTCGCCTGCCCGAGCGCGCTCCTTGTTCACTGTGCGGGCGGCGATCTCCTCAGCCGTGTCCTCGTCCTCGCCGCGCTCCTCGAGGCCCTCCTTGATGTGCTCGTACTGCCGTTCGCGCTTGGCGCTCCATGCCTTGGGGCTCATCTCCACCTCCTGCTCGGTCCACCAACGCTACGGCGGCGTTCCACGTCCGGCTACCCCCTTTAGCGCGGGCCGACGGTGGGCTAGGGTGCTGCCATCCACGCGGGTGCCCTCGGCAGAGGGCTGAGATGGGGCTGATGCGGCCCGGACCGTCCGAACCTGTCCGGGTCATGCCGGCGAAGGAAGTGAACCATGTCACACACCCTTGCAATGCCCACCACCGCGCCCTCCCGGACGCTGCCTCCTGAGGGAAAGGCTGCGCTCCGCGGCGGCGTCCTGGGCAACTACGTCGACCAACTGCACATCTTCCTGCCACTCGTCGCGCTGGCCCCGGCCCTGACCGTGCTCGCGGGGCCGCATGCCGCGGCCACCACGGGCGCCATCGTCGTGATGGCGATGCTGCTCGGCCGCCCCATCGGGGGCATGGTCTTCGGCCAGATCGCCGACCGCCTCGGCCGCACCACGACGACGAAGGTCGCCATCGCCGGCACCGCGGCGTGCACGTTCGGCATCGCGGCCGTCCCCACACACGAGTCGATCGGAGGCGCGGCGATCATGATCGTCATCGCCCTGCGCTTCCTCGGCGGCATCTTCATCGCCGGGGAGTACTCAGCGGCGATCCCGCTCGCGATGGAGTGGTCGAAGCCGAGGCGCCGCGGCCTGTTCTCCGGCCTGATCATGTCGATGGCGCCGTGGGCGCAGGCCACCATCGCGTTCGCCACGGGCATCCTGCTGGTGGCGCTCGGGGCCGAGGACTACGCGGCCTGGGGCTGGCGGGCCTCCTTCGCGGCGGGCGGCCTGGCGTCGGTGGGGATGCTGATCTACTACGGGCGACACGTCACGGACGCGCCGGTGTTCCACCGCAGCCGCGCCACGGGGCGCAGGCTCGGGCTGCTGGAAGTGCTGACCGGCGCCTACGCACCCGCGTTCTGGCAGATGTTCGGCCTGATGAGCGGTTTGTGGTTCCTGACCAACACCACCGTGATCATGCTGACGCCCCGGCTGGGCACCGACGTGGGGCTGGCGCCCACGAGCGTGAGCCTGGTGATGGGGTGCGCCGCCGTCGGTCAGGCCATCGTGATGGGTGTCACGGGGCACCTTTCCACCGTGCTGGGCCGCCGGCGGTTCTTCGTCATCTGGGGAGTGCTCGCGGCGGTGTCGGCGCCGCTGTTGTGGCTGGCGATCATGAGCGGCCCGGCCGTGTGGCTGATCGCCGTGTGCGCCGTCGCCCTGCAGGTGCTGACCGTCACTGCCTACGGCCCAGTGGGCGCGTACCTGTCGGAGCGCTTCCCCACGGCCGTGCGGGCCACGGGTTACGGCACGGCCTACAGCGTGTCCATCGTCATCCCGGCCCTGTACCCCTTCTACCTGCCCACGCTGGAGGGCTGGTTCGGGCGCGACACCGCCGTCGTGGGCCTCATGGTGTTGGGCGGCGCTCTCGTCGCGGTGTGCGGCGCGGTGGGCCCGGCCCTGCGGCCGCGGGAACTCACAGACGACCTCGAGGCTGTCGCCTCCCGTCAGGTGGCCGCATGATCGCCGACGTCATCACGGCCGTGCGCGAACGGGCGCCGCTGGTGCACTGCCTGAGTGCGGCGGTGTCGATGAACTTCGTCGCCGACGCCCTGCTCGCCGCGGGCGCGCGGCCCATGATGACCGAGACGTCGGAGGAGGCGCCGTCGATGGTGGAGGTGGCCGACGCGCTGCTGATCAACCTCGGCACCCTGTCCTCCGACGGTATGGCGGGCATCCCCGCCACCGTCGCCAGGGCCCACTCGCTGGGCACTCCCTGGGTATTGGACCCGACGGCGGTGGGGATCGCGCCGGTCCGCACGCCGCTGGCCCGCCGGTTGCTGTCCGAGGCGCCGGCCGTGGTCCGCGGCAACGCCTCGGAGATCCTGAACGTCGCGGGCACCGGGGTGACGGGGCGGGGCGCCGACACCGCGCACACGCCTGAGCAGGCTGCGCAAGCGGCGACCCTGTTGGCTCGGGCCTCCCACGCCGTCGTCGCGGTGTCGGGACCGCGCGACCTCATCACCGACGGTGAGCGCAGGGTCGGCGTCACCGCCGGGCACGCGCTGTTGACCCGGGTCACCGGAACCGGCTGCACGCTGGGCGCGCTCATCGCGGCGTGCGCCGCGGTGGCTGACCCGTTCGACGCGGCCCACGCGGCGACGGCCTGGCTGTGTCTGGCCGCCGAGGACGCGGCGGCCGTCGCTTCGGGGCCGGGGTCGTTCAAGGTGGCGCTGGTGGACGCGCTCGCCAACCTGGACGCGTCGGCAGCGGATGAAAGGGCAGCAGAATGATCGACCTTCGTTGCTATGTGATCACCTCCGGGAACGGACCGGACGTGGTGGCGACGGCCGCCGCGGCGGCCGGGGCCGGCGCCGGCGTGATCCAGGTGCGGGAGAAGCACCTCTCCGCGCGGGAGCTGCTGCGCCTGACGCTCGACGTGGGGCGGGCGGTGCACGAGGCCAACCCGTCGTCGAAGGTGGTGGTCAACGACAGGGTCGACGTGGCGCTGGCCGCGCTGAGGGAGTCGCCTGAGTGGGTGCAGGGGGTGCACCTGGGGCAGGACGACCTGCCGGCGGTGGCCGCGCGTGAACTGCTCGGGCCGGACGCGGTCATCGGCCTGACGACCGGCACGCTGGAACTCGTGCGCGCTGCGGACGAGCTCGCGGGGGTGATCGACTACGTCGGGTCCGGGCCGTTCAGGCGCACCCCGACGAAGGACTCGGGGCGCGAGCCCCTGGGTCTCGCTGGCTACCCGGCGATGGTCTCCGCGACCCGGCTACCAGTCGTCGCGATCGGCGATGTGCAGGCGGCGGATGCGCCGGCACTCGCCGAGGCGGGGGTGGCGGGGGTCGCCGTGGTGCGCGCCGTGATGGGTGCTGACGACCCGGCGGCCGTGGTCCGGGAGATCCTGGCCGCGCCCTTCGCTAGCTTCGCTCGTTCCTAGGGGGCTCAGGAGGCTGAAGCGCGGGGCGGCGCCCCCAACCGGTCGCGACGGGCTTCGGGAGTGAGCGCCCAGCGCACGATCGTCGTCGAGAAGCGGCCGAGGGGCTGACCGAACAGCACGTCGAACCACCGGCCCGCGGGGAGCCGCAGTTCGCGGCGCGCCCATGGCGGCAGGGTCGAGATGGCGCCGGCGGCCAGCATCCAGTAGCCGGGGCGGGCGGGCCAGGGCACGGGTGGGTTCTTGAGCAGGAAGTCCACGGTGTCGAGGGCCGGCGGCGAGGCGCGTAGTTCGGGCCGGTACTTCTCGATGGCGGCAAGCAGCTCAGCTTCCGTTCGCGGCAGGCTGACGGCGCCGAGCAGCTCACCGACGGGGGCCGCCTGCGCCACGTAATCATCGGTCTCCTGCTGGGTGAGCCGCCGGTCGCCGAAGTGCTGGAAGCTGGCGAGGAAGCTCTGGGTCTCCGCGATGTGGACCCACTCGAGGAGGTGGGGGTCCGAGGCCCGGTAGGGCGTGCCGTCGTCGGTCTTGCCGCGGACCCGTTCGTGCACGTCACGGATCCTGGCGATCAGCGCCTCCGCGGACGGGATGGGCCCGTACGTCGTCATCGCGATGAACTCGGATGTGCGCTGGAGGCGACCCCACGGATCCGACCGGTAGCCGGAATGCCCGGCGACGCCGGCCATGGCGGCCGGGTGCAGCGCCTGGAGCAGCAGTGCCCGGATGCCACCGGCGTACATCGCGGCGTCGCCGTTGACGTGCCAGATGACGTCCTCGCGGCTGTGCCACCGATCGCCCTCCGCGCCCCAGATGAGCGCGGCCTTGGCGTCGGCGTCCTCTCCCGCGACCCGTGAGCGCAGGGTGCGCCCCAGGAGTGACCGGAAGCTGGCGATCGGGTTCATCACCCCAGCCTACGTGGCTGCCGGCGGCGCACGGGCGCGTGGACCCCAGCCCCAGGGGTGGTCTTCACCCGCACCTGCGTCGGTTGTCGCCCGGCGCCGCTACTGTGTGCCAGTAGGAGGAAATCATGAAGATCACCGACAACGGGCCTCAGCCCAACGCGTTCGACATCGAAACCGCCACGCGGGAAAACACCAACTACCGCACGGTCGCCTGGACGGGGAAGTACTTCCAGGTGACCCTCATGTCCATCCCCGTGGGGGAATCCATCGGCCTGGAGATGCACCCCGAGACAGACCAGTTCCTGCGCATCGACGCGGGGGAGGGCAAGTGCGTGATGGGCCCGTCCAAGGACAACCTGGACTTTGAGCAGGAGGTGGAGGACGGCTGGTCCATCCAGGTTCCCGCCGGCACGTGGCACGACGTCCTGAACACCGGCCAGGAGCCCCTTCAGCTCTATGTCGTCTACGCCCCCACGCACCATGCGCAGGGAACCGTCCACGAGACGGCCGCCTTGGCGGAGGCAGACGAGGAGGCGGGCGGCGACGAGCCGCCGAGCTGGTCGCACCAGCCCGCGCCGGATGCTGAGGACAAGTCGGCCTGACGCCGGCCACTTCCACCGCACCATCAGCTGGCGGTTCCGCGCTCGAAGACGAGCGCGGGACCGCCAGTTCGTTCATTCTGTGGACTCCCCATCCTTGGTATTTTGATTAGCTGAGGTAATGAGCTAGGGTAACTTCCGGTCCACGAAAGGAACCCGTGACGAATACCGCACCCACTTCGGCCGGCAACGCGACCGCGCCCCTCGATAAGCCCGCCCTCGCCAACGACCTCCGACTCGCCTGCCAGCGCATCGCGCGCCGCGTCCGGTTCGAGTCCACCAGCGAGCTGCCTCCCCACCTCTTCTCGGTGTTGGCCCGCGTCAATCGCGTCGGCCCCCAGACCCCCACCCAGCTGGCAGAGGACGACCGCGTCAGCACGCCGTCGATGACCCGCACGCTGAACGCCCTCTGCGAGCGCGGCCTCGTGGAGAAGCGGCCCCACCCCCACGACGGGCGCCAGGTGCTCATCCATTCGACGGAGGCCGGTGACGAGGTGGTCCAGGAGACGATCGCGCACCGCGACCTCTGGATGCTCACCCACATCGATTCCCTCGACGACGACAAGTTGGCGCTCTTGAGGAAGGCCGCCGACCTCCTCCTGGAGGTGTCGCATGCCTGAGATCACCACCCGCTGGCGCACATTCGCCTCGTTCGCGGTGCGCAACTACCGCTTCTTCTTCGTCGGCGCCCTGGTCAGCAACCTGGGCACCTGGATCCAGCGCATCGGGCAGGACTGGCTGGTGCTGACCGAGCTGACGGACAACTCCAGCACCGCGCTGGGCATCGTTACGGCGCTGCAGTTCCTCGCCATCCCGCTGCTCGCCCCCTACGCGGGGTCGGTGGTGGACCGCTTCGACAAGCGCAAGGTGCTCGTCATCTCACAGCTCGCGCTCGCCGCCACCGCGCTGGCCCTGTGGGGTCTGGTGGCCACAGGCACGGTGCAGCTCTGGCACGTCTACGTCTTCGCGCTGATCACCGGCGCCATCACCGCGTTCGACAACCCCGCGCGGCAGTCGTTCGTGTCGGAGATGGTGCCGCTCAAACTGCTACCCAACGCGGTGGGGCTCAACTCGACCTCGTTCAACGGGGCGCGGCTCATCGGCCCCGGCCTGGCCGGCGTCCTGGTGGCCGCCGTCGGCGTGGGTCCCACGCTGCTGATCAACGGGCTCAGCTTCTTCGCCTTCATCGCTGCGCTGTGGTTGATGCGCGCAGACGAACTGCACCCCGCGCCCATGGTGAAGGCGCGTGGCGCTGCCATGGACGGCCTGCGGTACCTGGGCGGCCGGCCGGACATCATCGTGCTACTGGTGGTGGTCTTCATGCTGGGCACGTTCGGCATGAACTTCCAGATCTTCAACGCCACCATGGCCACAGAGGTGTTCCACGCCGGAGCCCGCGAGTTCGGCCTGCTCGGCACGATCATGGCCATCGGCACGCTCGCCGGGGCACTCGGCGCCACGCGGCGGGCGAACCCGACGCTGCGCACCGTGCTGATGGCCCTGACGGGCTTCGCGGTGAGCACCTTCGCCCTGACGTTCGCGCCCAACTACACCGTCTACGCGCTGCTCCTGATCCCCTCGGGCTTCTTCGCCCTCACGGTGATGACGACGGCGAACGCGGCGGTCCAGTTGTCCACCGCGCCTGAGTACCGCGGGCGCGTCATGGCGGTCTACGTCGCAATCTTCGCCGGCGGCACCCCGCTGGGTGCGCCGCTGATCGGCTGGCTCGGCGAGGTGCTCGGTCCCCGGGCGTCGGTGCTGGTGGCCTCCCTGGCCACGGGCATGGCCGTCATCGGGGTGCTGGCCTGGTTCATGGTGCACGACGGGCTGCGGCTGCACATCGAGCGGGGTCGTCCCCTCCGGATCCGCGCCACCCTGCCGTCCCGCCCCGCCTACGGAGGCGCGCGCTGAGGGTATCGTCGGTACATGGCGATCAGCGCGCTTGACCTGTTCAAGATCGGGGTGGGTCCCTCGTCGTCCCACACGATGGGCCCCATGCGAGCCGGCGCGCTCTTCCGCACCCAACTCCTCGCAAGCCCCGTGGTCGACGACGTGGCCAGGGTCCGCGTCGACCTCTACGGCTCACTCGCGGCCACGGGGCTGGGGCACGGGACGGACCGCGCCGTCGTCGCCGGGCTGCTCGGATTCCAGCCCCAGCGGGTTGATCCGGACGAGATGAAGGCGGCCGTGGACGCCGTGGTGCACGGCGACGGACTGATGTTCAAGGAGCGCCGGCTGCCGTTCGACTGGTCCACCGATCTGCTGTTCCACCGCGAATCCAAGCCATGGCACCCCAACGCCCTGACGGTCACCGCCCTCGGCGTCGACGGTGCGGAACTGATGACCAACACGTTCTACTCCATCGGCGGCGGGTTCGTCGTCGACGAGGCGCAGGCCGAGGCCGGTGAGACCGGGGTGGCGGACGTCACCGTCGAGTTCCCGTTCAGCACTTCTGAGGAGCTGCTGGCGTTGTGCTCGCTGCACGACCTGAACGTCGCCGAGCTGGTGGCCCGCAACGAACTGGCCTGGCGTCCGGAGGAGGAGACCAGGGCCGCGCTGCTGGAGATCTGGTCCGTCATGCGCGGCTGCATCGAGCGCGGCGTGCTGCAGGAGGGCTTCCTCCCGGGCGGGCTGCGCGTCCCGCGGCGGGCGCCGGACCTGTACCGCCACCTCGTCTCCCGCGACGACGCCCCCAACCTGATCACCCGCACCTTCTCAGCCATGGACTGGGTCAACCTCTACGCGCTGGCCGTCAACGAGGAGAACGCGGCCGGCGGCTGCGTCGTGACGGCACCGACGAACGGTGCCGCCGGCATCATCCCCGCGGTGCTGCAGTACTACATGAAGTTCCAGACCGGCGCCCGGGACGAGGACGTGGTGGATTTTCTGCTGGCGGCCACCGCCGTCGGGGTGCTGCTGAAGATGAACGCCTCCATCTCCGGCGCCGAAGTGGGGTGCCAGGGTGAGGTTGGATCCGCCTGCGCGATGGCAGCCGCTGGCCTGGCCCAGGTGATGGGCGGCTCGCCTGCCCAGGTGGAGAACGCAGCGGAAATCGGGCTCGAACACAACCTCGGGCTGACCTGTGACCCCATCGGCGGGCTGGTGCAGGTGCCCTGCATCGAACGCAACGCCATGGCGTCGGTCAAGGCCATCAACGCGGCGCAGCTGGCGCTCAACGGGGACGGGCGGCACCGCGTGACGCTCGACCAGGCCATCCGCACCATGCGCGATACCGGGCGCGACATGCTCAGCAAGTACAAGGAGACCTCGGAGGGCGGCCTCGCGGTCGCCTTCATCGAGTGCTGACGCGGGCTGAGCGATTCGCTCAAGCGGAGACCCGCACCGCTCAGCGTCCGCTGCACAGGTCTAGAGTTGGGGCTGAACCCGAGGAGGAACCCCACCCATGCGCGTGCTCGTCACCGGTGGCGCCGGCTACATCGGCTCCCACACCACACTTGCCCTTCTTCAGGATGGTCACGACGTCCTGGTCGTCGACGACCTGTCCAACAGCTCCGAGGAGTCGCTGCGCCGCGTCGCAGACCTCGCCGGGCGCGAAGCCCAGTTCGTCGAGGCCAATGTGCGCGACGCGGCGGCTCTCGACAAGGCCTTCGCCGATTTCCGACCCGATTCCGTGATCCACTTCGCCGGCTGGAAGGCCGTGGGCGAATCCACACAGATCCCGTTGACGTACTACCGCGAGAACATCGGCTCCACGATCACGCTGGTGGAGACCATGGCCAAGCACGGCTGCAACCGCATCGTCTTCTCCAGCTCCGCCACCGTCTACGGCGAGGAGTCGGAGCCCCCGTTCACCGAGGACGCGCCCACCGGCGCCACCAACCCGTACGGCCGCACCAAGCACATGCTCGAGCAGATCCTCGAGGACGCCTCGGCGGCCAACCCCGAGCTCTCGGTGGCGATCCTGCGGTACTTCAACCCCATCGGTGCCCACGAATCCGGCCGCATCGGCGAAGACCCCAAGGGCATCCCGAACAACCTGCTGCCGTTCGTGGCGCAGGTGGCCGCCGGTCGCCGCGAGAAGCTGATGATCTTCGGCGACGACTACGCCACCCCGGACGGCACCGGTCGCCGGGACTACATCCACGTGGTCGACCTGGCCGCCGGTCACCTCGCCGCGCTGAACTACCTCGGCGACCACACCGGCTACCACGTCTGGAACCTGGGCACCGGCCAGCCGTCCTCGGTCCTGGAGATCGTGCACGCGTTCGAGGCCGCAGCCGGCCAGGAGATCCCGTACGAGATCGTGGCCCGCCGCCCGGGCGATGTCGCCGAGAGCTACGCCAACGTCGACAAGGCGCACAACGAACTGGGCTGGCACGCGGAGAAGACCGTGGCCGACGCCTGCGCCGACACCTACCGCTGGCAGCACGACAACCCCAACGGGTTCGCTGCCGTCTGACGCAATGCAACTGAACGGGGGCCGGTGTGGATGATCCACACCGGCCCCCGAATTTGTCGACGGTGGCCTTCAGCCGGCGGAAGCTGCGGACCTGGCTCCGCGGCGGGTGTCGATGAGGCGCACGAGGACGCCCACGATCAGGGCGATCCCCGCGGAAATGAGCGAGCCCTGCAGCACAATCCAGAACCTCGCCCACGTCTGCTCGAAGCCCCCCACGGTGAGCGCCGCGTCGAGGACCACATGACCGGCCACGCCCACGGTGACGATGAGTAGCACCGCGAGCCAGGCGAGGATCCGGCGTGGCGTGTCCCACCCGAGGCGGCCGAGCGCGAGGCCGAGGCCGGCGGCCACCACATAGGGCACGTAGAGGATGGCCGCTGAACCCGTCTGGCCCACCACCGCGTACATCAGCCCCGTGAGCCAGTAGACCGTCGGGAGGTAGAGCAGACCCAATCCGACGGTCAAGGCGATGGGGCCTCGCATGAGCAGCCAGTAGGCCAGCACCGCGTAGCCGGAGTAGGCGGCGACGACGGCCATGGTCATCACGAGCATGGCTGGCGGGCTGGGGCTGAGGGCATTCCCGGAGAGGTCGACGAAGCTGACCACCACGAGCAGGGCCATGCCCACCGTCGCGACGAACGCCGCCGGGCCAGCCGCGACCGGCCCTCGCTTGGCGCGCCAGATCCTCAGGCCGAGCGCGGTGAAGGCAGCGGCCATGACGACGACCGAGACCGAGTTGTAGTAGCTGAACAGGTTCAAGGCCAGCCGGAACGGCCCGCCCGCAGAGGCGCCACGGAAGGCCTCACTCACCGCCATGGCCAGGTGCGGCAGGAGCGCCAGCAGCAACGCTGCGGCACCGATGACCAGCGAGCGCCACGGCGCGGTGGCATCCGCGCCGTCCGGCTGGACCGGGTCCTGGTTTCCAGTGGTTGCGCTCACAGGCGAGCCCCCTTCGTCACCCTCACCGTACCGGGGGTGCCGATAATGCGCGTTCCGGCTGCGTGTCTCTTCGTTCCCACCGGCCGGTGCGCATTCCGGGGGGTGAACGATGGAAGGATGAGTGCATGCCCCGCCCGACCATCAAGGACATCTCACGCATCGCGGGCGTCTCGCCCACCGCGGTCTCGTTTGCGCTGAACAACCGCCCAGGTGTCTCCGAGTCGACGCGGGCCCGCGTGCTGCAGGTCGCCCAGGAGATCGGCTGGCACCGGAGCGTCGCCGCCGCCGCGCTTTCCGCGGGGCGAGCGCAGGCAGTTGGCATGGTGCTGCCACGACCCACTGGTGAGTCCACGGGCGAGCGGTTCCTGATGCACCTCATAGCCGGGATCGAGGAAGTGCTGACCGCGCACGGGTTGGCCTTGGTGCTCCAGTTCATCGTTTCCCCCGAGGAGGAACTCGAAACCTACCGCCGTTGGCACTTCGAGCGCCGTGTCGACGGTGTGATCCTCACAGACCCCGTGATGGACGACCCCCGGCCGGCCATCCTGGAAGAATTGACGATGCCCGCCGTGTTGATCGGCTCGCTTCCTGGCAACGAACTGCCCAACGTACGTGTCGACGACGCCGCGGCCATGCGCTTCATCGTGGGCCACCTCGCAGCTCAGGGGCACCGGCGCGTCACGCACATCCCGGCTCCCACGAACCTGATCCACACCCTCAAACGGTCCGCCGCCTTTGCCGAGTCGTGCCGGGAACTGGGCATCGAGACCTTGCGGAGCGAGACCAACCCGGGCACCATCAACGCCGGCCAGGCCATCACGCACCAGTTACTCATGGCCGACAATCCACCCACGGCCATCATCTATGACAACGAGGGCCTGATGCTGGGCGGCCTTGGCGCGATCAATGCCATGGGCGTGCGGATCCCGGACGACGTGGCCATCGTGTCGTTCGAGGACTCCGCGTTGTGCCGGGTGACCTCCCCACCGATCACTTCGCTGGCCTACGATCCGGCCGGTCTGGGCGCGGAAGCCACCACTCTGCTGCTCGACCTCCTCGGCGGTGAAGAGCCACGGGAGGTAGTAGTGGCCGCGCCGACGATCCAGGTCAGGGGTTCGACCCAGACCCGGTCATAAGCTACCCGTCCCGGGGGCGGTCAGTGGCGTCTTCTGATCAGGCCAACCCGGTCGTGCTGGGGTCCGTCGCCGTCAGCGGTGTTGCTCGGGACGGAGCCCTGCCCCCGGCTGGGCGGCGACCTCGGTCCGCTCGTTGAGTTCGATCCACGTGGTGTCGCACCCCGGGCACCGGTAGACCGGCGCGCCTTCGACCAGCTCGTCGGTCTTGATCGTGCCGCAGGCGTCCTGGCACGGCCATGTGGTGAGGAATCGGGCGCTCATGAGCGTCAAGGCTACAGGCGGAGATGCGTCTTTGCCCCACGGGATTGATTCACTACCATCGGCACATGTTGCAGGAGCCGAAACCGACGCGGGATCTGGCCGCGCTGCCCAAGGCACATCTGCATCTCCACTTCACCGGGTCCCTGAGTGTGCCCGCCCTCCGGCAGTTGGCGGAGGCCCGCGACATGGACCTGCCTCCCACCCTCATCGACGGCGTACCCCTGGACGTGCCCTACGACAGGCGGGGCTGGAACCGCTTCCAACACCTCTACGACGTGGCCCGCGCCGCCGTCCGGGGCGAGGAGGCGCTCCGCGCGGTGGTCCGCAACGCCGCAGCTGAGGACGCCGCCGAGGGCTCGCGCCGGCTGGAGTTGCAGGTGGACCCCACGTCGTACGCCTCCTCCGTCGGAGGGCTGCAGGAGGCGCTGGAGATCGTGTGCGACGAGGCCCGGGTCGCCTCCGCCAGCTCCGGCGTGCAGATCGGGGTGGTGGTGGCCGCCTCGCGCATCCGGCACCCGCTGGACGCCCGCACCCTCGCGCGGATCGCCGCGCGGCACGCCGGCCAGGGCGCCGGGGAGGTGTGCGCGTTCGGGCTCAACAACAACGAGCGCGAGGGCCGCACCCACGAGTGGGAGGGCGCGTTCCGGATCGCCCGGCGCGCCGGCCTGCCGGGGGTGCCGCACGGCGGCGAGCTGCGGGGGGCGGACCACCTCGAGCAGGTCGTCGCGCACCTGCAGCCCGCCCGCATCGGGCACGGCGTCCGCGCCGTCGAGAACCCCGATCTGCTGAGCCGGATGGTCGACCGGGGCATCACCTTCGAAGTGTGTCCGGCGTCGAACGTGCAGCTGGGCGTCTACCGCGAGCCGGACGAGGTGCCCCTCCGCGCACTCCTCGACGCCGGGGCCGATATCGCTCTCGGTGCCGACGACCCGCTGCTGTTCCTGTCCAGGCTCACGGACCAGTACGTCACAGCGCGTGAGGTCCACGGACTCGACGACGCGGCCCTGGCCAGGCTGGCGCGCTCGTCGGTCAACGCCAGCTTCGCCCCGGCCGACGACAAGCGCCGCTGGCTGGCGGAGATCGACGACTGGCTCCAGTCACCCGTCGACTGACTCAGCCAAGAAATGACAAGAGCCCCGGCCGAAGCCGGGGCTCTTGCAGGTTGCGATCAGACGATCACTGGGCGACGACCTCGAACGGGACGTACGCGGTGACGGCCTGGTGCAGCTTGATGGCTGCGGTGTGGCTGCCGACCGACTTCACCGGCTTCGGGAACGAAGCGGTGCGCTTGTCGACGGTGGGGCCACCGGCCTTCTTGACGGCCTGAACCAGGTCAGCAGCGGTGACGGAACCGAACAGGTGGCCCGCCTCCGAAGCGCGGGCAGCGACGGTGACCTTGAGGTCCTCGAGCTGCGTGCGCAGTTGCTGAGCGTGCTCGACGCCGCGCACCTCACGGGCGTCGCGCGCCCGCTTGATGCCGTCGATCTGCTTCTCGGTTCCGCGGGTCCAGCGGATGGCCCTGCCCTGAGGCAGGAGGAAGTTACGGCCGTAGCCGTCCTTGACCTCGACGACGTCGCCGGCGATGCCGAGCTTGTCAACGGTGCTGGTCAGAATGAGCTTCATCATGGTGTCTTCATCCCTTCCGATCAGCGGGCGGTCGACGCGTACGGCAGCAGAGCGACTTCGCGCGCGTTCTTCACGGCGATGGCGATCTTGCGCTGGTCCTGGACCGAAAGGCCAGTGACGCGACGGGCACGGATCTTGCCACGCTCAGAGATGAACTTCTTGAGCGTGTTGATGTCCTTGTAGTCGATGTTGGCGACGCGGGTCGTCTTCACCGGCATGATCTTCTTCTTGTTCACAGACTTGCGCTGTGGACCGGCCATTGTGGTGCTCTCCTTCTATTACTGAAAGCCCGTCTTGCGACGGAATGTGCCAGCTAGCCCATGGGAGCTAGATAAGCGATGGATCAGAACGGGGGCTCTTCCGGCTGCGACTGCGCCCACGGGTCATTCCCGCCGCGGTTGCCGCCTCCGGCGTTGCCGGAGCTGGCCCACGGATCGCCCTGCGGGCTACCCTGACCACCACCGGTGTTACCACCACCCTGGTTACCCTGCCACTGGCCACCACCGCCGCCGCCACCACTGCCGGAGCGGGTGACGGTTGCGGTTGAGAAGCGGAGGGTGGGTCCGACCTCGTCGACATCGATCTCGAAGACGGTGCGCTTGACTCCCTCACGGTCGTCATACGTACGCGACTTCAGACGGCCCTGAATGATGACCTGCATACCCTTGCGAAGGGTTTCGGCCACATTCTCGGCGTACTGGCGCCACACGGAGCAGCTGAGGAACAACGCCTCGCCGTCCCGCCACTCGTTGGACTGACGGTCGAGCACACGGGGTGTCGACGCAATCCTGAAGTTGGCCACCGCTGCGCCGTTGGGCGTGAAGCGGAGCTCGGGATCTGCGGTGAGGTTTCCGATCACCGTGATCTGGGTTTCGCCTGCCATGTTTCTGATGCCTCCGATAAGTTCGGACTTGGTGACGACGCAGCCTGGGCCTTGCCGTCGAGGTCTGAGTGAAAATCTATCTGTCTACCACTTTGGCCGGTGGCGCCGACAATTTTCCACTCAGTATTTTTGCTGTGGAAAACTCAGTCCTCGCGGCGCAGCACCTTGGTGCGCACAACCCGCTCGTCGATGGTCATCAGGCGATCCATCTCAGCAACGGTCGCCGGATCCGCAGTCACCTGCAGGACGGCGTAAATAGCCTCGGACTTCTTGTTGATGTCGTATGCGAGCCGACGACGTCCCCAGATGTCCTGGTTGTCGACGGTGCCACCACCCTTGGTGATGACTTCGAGATGCTTCTCGACCAGCGCGGGGACCTGACGCTCGTCGACATCTGAGTCGATGAGCACCATAACCTCGTACTTGCGCATGCTTCAGCCCCACCTCCTTCGGACTAACGGCCGCGAGTCTGTCCCGCGGCAGGAGGGCAAAACTGACCTGGGGTCAGCCAAGGAGCCAGACTACCGGCTGCGGGCTGCCGATCCCAAACCGCCCGTCGCGGCGGGAAGGGCCGCTCAATCCGTCGGCTGCAGCTTCTCGACGACCCCGCTGGCCTCGATGGCGGCCCAGTAGGCGTCGGCCCACCCCTCGTAGCCGAGGTCGTTGGGGTGGAACCAGTCCCCGGCGGTGTAGCGGTGGTAGCGCCAGGTTCCCGCCTCGCGGGTGGCGCGGTGCAGCGGCACCAGGTGGTGCTTGTGGCGCTCGATGAGGATCGACGCGACGGCGGCCATCTTCTGCGACTGGCGGCCCAACACCGGAACCATGAACCACGGCACGTCGGCGACGAAGGAACCCTCCGGCAGCGCCGCGAGGACCACGTCCATGTTCGCCTCGAAGGACGCGGGCGAATGGCCGGGGAACACGACGTCGTTGCCGCCGATGTCGAGGGTCACCAGATCCGGGGTGAAGGGGAGGTCGCGGAACTGCGGCAGCTGGTCGCGCACGACGTCGGCGCTGGTCGCGCCGCTCACCGACAGGTTGGTGATCAGCACCTCGCGGCCGGTCACCTCGGCGAGCTTGCGCCCGATCCGCGGCACATAGCCGTGGTCCACCTGGGATGCCCCCACGCCCTGGGCCGCGGAGTCGCCGAGCGCCACGTAGCGCAGGGCGTCCTCGCCGCCGTCGCGGGACTCGCCCCAGTGGATGCGGTAGTCGTTGACGTGGCGGACGATCTCGCGCCGGCCCATCAGGTACGACGCCGCCCCGGCGGACACGAGGGTGCCCGCGGCCGCGCCGGCCAGGAGCCCCACCAGCCGCTTCATCGCCGGCCCCGGTACGGACCGGGCAGCACGGGGTTGCCGTCCTTCGCCCAGGCGCGCAACCCACCGCTCACGGATTCGGCCAGGAGGCCCTTCTCACGGAGCAGGGCGGCCATGAAGGAGGAACGCAGCCCCGTGTCGCACATGACGATGATGGCCGCATCGCGCTCCGCCAGCGGGTCGTCGCCGTGGATGGCGTCCACCGGGTTGTCGTGGAGGGCCCCGGTGTCCACCGGGCGCGCGCCGGGTGCGTGACCCGCCTCGTATTCGACCTTGGTGCGCACGTCGATCAGGACGGCACCCCTGCTCAGTGCCAGCAGCGTCTCATCGATGCTCAGCCCGTCGTCGGAGCGCTTCCCCAGGAAATCCAGCAAACCCATGCGTCCATTGTCCCTCACGCCGGGCTGCGTCAGACAACGCCGAAGAGACCCAGCCCGATGGCGCCGAAGACGAAGCTCAGGCCCAGCGCGAGCAGGACGTAGCCGAGCCAGGTGCGGCGGGCCCAACGCACCGTCAGGAACGGCAACACCACGGCTGCGGCGAGGGAGATGATCCCGAAGACGCGGTGCCAGAGCGGCACCTCTTCCACGGCGAAGTCCACGCCGGCGCCGCCCGTGTCAGGAATCAGCAGCGTCAGCAGCCCGGCGAGCGCCCCCGGCAGCACCAGCAGCAGCGACAGGAGCCCGAGCGCCAGCGCGCCGGGCCAGGTGCCCCACCAGATCCGCTTCGTCACGCCGTCGAGCTTACGGGCTGCCGGACCCACCCAAGCGTTGTTGAGTTGTGCAGCGGACTTGGTGCACAACTTCACTCTGCCCAGCGCGGTGGCGGGGCGACGACGGCGGGGCGACGACGCGCGGTCAGGCCTGCGGGATGTGGCCGTCGAGCACCCAGGCGAGGAACTCCTTGAGGTCGCCCGTCTCACCGTCGCGGCCGCCGCGGCCGATGACCAGCGGCGCCAACTGCGGCTGCAACTTCACGCCCGTGAACCGCGACATCAACCCTCCGGGAACCGTGAGCGAGTAGTAGTTGCCCTCGGTGTCAACGGCGACGGAGTGGTTGGTGCGCAGGTACCAGCCTGTCTTGTCCGTCTTGACGGTGTGCCCGTCCAGCGTGACGGCCTTCAGCGGGCGGGGCGCCAGACCCTGCTCGCGGGCAGCGACGAGGAACTCGTCGATGAGCACCTTTGCGCGCGCGGCCTCATTGCGGGCGTGGCTCGCGTTCAGTTCCGCGCGGATGCGCGCTGCCTTCTGGCGCTCTGTCAGGTGCTCGTCCATCCCCTCAGCCTAGACTCGCCGATCCGCCCCCCGTCAGATGGAGTAGCCACCGTCGACCAGGATCTCCTGGCCGGTGATGTAGGCCGCCTCCTCGGAGGCGAGGAACGCCACCGCCGCCGCGACCTCCTCCGGCTCACCGAAGCGACGCGCCGGGATCTTGTGCCGGATCTCGTCCGCCGCCTCGGGATCAGTGTGCAGCCGCTTGAGCCGGTCCGTGGCCGTGTACCCGGGCGCCACCGTGTTGCAGGTCACCCCGTCGGCGCCCACCTCGAGCGCCAGTGTGCGCAGATGGTTGGTGACCGCCGCCCGCATGGCGTTGCTCACCGGCAGCGTCAGCGATGGGCGACCCACCGTCAGCGACGTGATCGCGATGACCCTGCCCCAGCCGTGGGCGCGCATGCCCGGCAGCACCGCGTCGACGAGCCGCGCCGTCGACATGAAGGTGGTCTCGAAACCCGCGTGCCACCCCTCGTCGGTGACCTCCGACGGCAGGCCGGGCGGGGGTCCGCCGGCGTTCGACACCAGGATGTCGACCTCCCCGGCGGCCTCGACTGCGGCGCGCACACCGTCGATCGTGGAGACGTCCGCCACCACCCAGCGGGCGCCGATCTGGTCAGCAGCCACCCGCAGGTCCTCTTCGGTGCGCGCGGCGATGGTCACCTCGGCACCCATGTGGCGCAACAACTTCGCCGTCGCGAACCCGATGCCCTTGCTGGCGCCGGTGACGAGGGCACGCTTCCCGCTCAGTGACAACATGCCCCCACGCTAACCCACGAAATCGTGCGTGGGAGACTGAATCGATTGCTTTACAAGGAGGTCCGATGCCGGAGTTTCGCTACGCAGACATGCTGCCCACCGGGGGCGACGACACCCCCTACCGTCTCCTCACCCATGAGGGTGTCGAGGTGGTCGAGGGGCCGGAGGGACGCCAGTTCCTGAAGGTCGCTCCGGAAGCACTGACGCTGCTCGCAGAGACGGCGATGCACGACATCGCGCACTACCTGCGGCCGGCCCACCTGCAGCAGCTGCGCACCATCATGGACGACCCGGAGGCCTCCGCCAACGACAAGTTCGTGGCGCTCGACCTGCTCAAGAACGCCAACATCGCCGCCGGCGGCATCCTGCCGATGTGCCAGGACACCGGCACCGCGATCATCATGGGCAAGCGTGGCCAGCAGGTGCTGACCGAGGGCACCGACGAGCGGCCGCTGTCGCTGGGCGTCTACAACGCCTACACCAAGCTGAACCTGCGCTATTCCCAGAACGCGCCCATCACCATGTGGGAGGAGCGCAACACCGGAAGCAACCTGCCGGCGCAGATCGAGCTCTACGCCGACACCGCGCCCGGGCACGAGAACGGCTACAAGTTCCTCTTCATGGCCAAAGGCGGCGGCTCCGCGAACAAGAGCTACCTCTACCAGGAGACCAAGGCCATCCTGAACCCCGACTCGATGATGACGTTCCTCGAGGAGAAGCTGCGCTCGCTCGGCACCGCGGCCTGCCCGCCGTACCACCTGGCGATCGTCGTCGGCGGCACGTCGGCCGAGTTCGCGATGAAGACCGCCAAGTACGCCTCCGCCAAGTACCTCGACACCCTCCCGACGACGGGCTCCATCGAGGCGCACGGCTTCCGCGACGTGGAACTCGAGCAGGAGGTGCTGGAACTCACCCGCAAGATGGGCATCGGCGCCCAGTTCGGCGGCAAGTACTTCTGCCACGACGTGCGGGTCATCCGCCTGCCGCGCCACGGCGCGTCGCTCCCGGTGGCGATCGCGGTGTCGTGCTCCGCGGACCGGCAGTGCCTCGGCAAGATCACGCCTGAGGGCGTGTTCATCGAGCAGCTCGAGACCGAGCCCGCCCGCTTCATGCCGGACCCCGTGGACGAGGACCTCGACGCGGAGACCGACGGCGTGACCGGCACGGGGAAGGGCGCCGTCGTACGCATCGACCTGAACCGGCCCATGACAGACGTGCTGGCCGAGCTGTCCAAGCACCCCGTGAAGACGCGCCTGTCGCTGACCGGCCCGCTGATCGTCGCGCGCGACATCGCCCACGCCAAGATCAAGGAACGCCTCGACGTGGGCGAGGAGATGCCGCAGTACCTGAAGGACCACCCCGTCTACTACGCCGGTCCGGCGAAGACCCCCACCGGCATGGCGTCGGGCTCGTTCGGGCCTACCACCGCCGGCCGGATGGACTCCTACGTCGACCAGTTCCAGGCAGCCGGCGGCTCGATGGTGATGCTCGCAAAGGGCAACCGCTCGCAGGCCGTCACCGATGCATGCGGTACGCACGGCGGCTTCTACCTGGGCTCGATCGGCGGCCCCGCCGCCCGGCTGGCGCAGGACTGCATCAAGCACGTCGAGGTCGTCGAATACGAGGAGCTCGGCATGGAGGCGATCTGGAAGATCGACGTGCAGGACTTCCCGGCGTTCATCGTGGTCGACGACAAGGGCAACGACTTCTTCGCCGAGGTCAACAAGCCCCTGGTGCTCACCATCCCGAAGCGCGAAGGGCTCTGAGCCGCAGCCGCTGAGGCCCGCAGCCACAACGGCAGATGAGAGTCTTCTCATCTGCCGTTCCGCTCCCCTTCATCCTGGCACCCTTCACTAGAGGCAGGAGGCAAGCGCATGGACAGGAAACGCGGGGTGACGGCCGGGCTGGTGGCCGCTGCCGTCGTGGCCGGGCTGCTCGTGGGCTGGCTGCTGGTCGCGCTCGCCGCGCCCCTCGCGCAACCGCCGGCGGAGCCGGCCATCGTGGTCACCGCCGTGCCGTCCCCGGCCAGCACGACGACGACTCCCAGCCCTTCGCCGACGCCCAGCCCCACCGTCGACGCGGCCACCGCGACACCGGAGCTCAGCCCGACGCCCACCACCGCGTCGACGCCCGCGACGACGACTCCCGCGCCCACCCGGACGACCGTGGCTCCGCAGCCCGTCAAGCCCGCGCCCCCGGTCAGGCCGGCACCGGCCCCGTCCACCTATGACGACGATGACGACGACGACGTGGATGACGATGACGACGACTAGCCGTCACGCCAGCCGGTAGCCCATCCCGCGGACCGTCTCGAAGCGGTCCTTGCCCAGCTTGCCCCGCAGGTATCGGACGTAGACGTCGACGACGTTGCTGCCCGGGTCGAAGTCGAAGCCCCACACATTGCTCAGCAGCTGCTCGCGGCTCAGCACCTGCCCAGGGTTGCGCAGGAACGTCTCCGCCAACGTGAATTCGCGGGCGGACAGGTCCACCCACTCGCCGTCCACCTGGGCCTTGCGCGTCCGGAAATCCAGCACCAGGCCGTTGTGCGACAACTGCGTCACGCTCTGCCCGGCCGGCTGGGGCGACTCGGTGCGCAACCGCAGCCGGATCCGCGCCAACAGTTCCTCGAACGAGAAGGGCTTGGGCATGTAGTCGTCCGCGCCGCCCTCGAGCCCGGCCACGCGGTCAGCGACGGAGGACCGGGCCGTGAGCATGATCACCGGCACGGCGACCCCCTGCCCGCGGATCTGTTCGAGCACCTCGAAGCCGTCGATGTCCGGCAGGCCGACGTCGAGGATCACCAGGTCGAAATTGCCGTGCACCGCCAGCGTGGCGCCCTCGGACCCCGACGCGGTGGTGTGGGAGGTGAAGCCCGCCGCCTTCAGCCCCTTGGCGATGAATCCGGCGATGCGGGTCTCGTCCTCGATGATCAGGATCGTGCTCATAAGTTCTCCATCTTGAGGGTCGGTTCGAGTTCGGCGGGTTCCACCGGACCGAGCGGCAGCACGAGGGTGAACCGGGAGCCGACACCCACCGTCGATTCGATGTCCAGGCGGCCACCGTGAGCGGCCATGATCGACTCGACGATACTGAGCCCCAGCCCCGCGCCCTGTGCGTGGGCCGCCCCTACGCGGCTGCGACCGAAGCGCTGCCGGACCACGCCCAGCTGATCGGGCTCGATGCCGATGCCCTCGTCGCGGACCCACAGCAGCACCTCCCCGCGCTCGAGCGCCGAACCCAGCGTGATGGCCGAGCCCTCGTCGGAGTATTTGACGGCGTTAGCGGCCAGTTGCAGCCAGGCCTGCGTCATGCGGCCCGGGTCGAGGAACGCCTCGGCCGAGGCGATGCGCTCGAGCCGCCACGCGCGGTCGCCCAGCGCCCGTGCCTTCTCCAGCACCTGGTCCGTCAGTGTCGCCACGTCGAACCAGCGGGGCTGCACGAAGTCTGACTCCGTGGCCTTCGCCAGCATCAGCATGTCGTTGACGAGCACGCCCATCCGGTCGGCCTCGTCGATGACGAGGTCCCGCGTCTCCCGCACGTCGACGGGGTCGTCGGGGTCGACGAGTTCCATGTGGCCGCGCACCACGGTGATGGGCGTGCGGAGTTCGTGGCCCACGTCGTCGAGCAGCTGGCGCTGGCCCTCGACGGAGCGCTGGACGCGGTCGAGCATCCGGTTGATGGTGCTGGACAGGGCGGTGAGGTCGTCGCGGCCGCGCACCGGCACCCGCGACGTGAGGTCGCGCTCGTCGATCGATTCCGCGGCCTTGCGCAGTTCCTCGATGGGCCGCAGCAGCCTGCCCACGGAGATCCAGGCGACGAGCACCAACAGCAGCACGGTGCCGACGGCGACCACGGCGTACAGCGTCATCGTGCGGCGCAGTTCCGCCTCCACGAGGTCCAGGTCGTAGACGTGCACCAGCGCACCCGTCGACGCGGGGTACTGGACGGGCGCCACGAGCACGCGGTAGTGCCTGTCGGCGGTGCGGACGGTGTCGATGAGGATCTGGCTGCCCGCAGCCATGGGCATCAGGTGGCCGACGAGTTCCTCGTCGTTCTCGGGGCGCAGCGGCACGTCCGTCGAAGCCACCCAGCGCACCTGGCCGTCCACGACGGCCAACTCCCCCTCGGCCTGGCCGATCACGGTTCGGGCCAGGAAGGTGTGCAGCAGCTCCGACGGCCCGGCGAAGGACTGGCCGGTGGCGGGGTCGATGCCCTCCGTTGCGAGCACGCGGAGTTCGTCGCGCGTGCGCATCAGCTGGTCGTCGACACCGCTGTGGATGGCACGGTGCTGCAGCACGGCGACGATGGCGCCGGACGTCAGCAGCGCCAGCCCCGCGAGCAGCACCATCGTGGTGATCAAGCGCGCCCGCAGCGTCACCTTGGCGACGAGGTCGGGTTGCTGGGAGATCATGTCCCTATCCTGCCCTGAGCCCGGACCGGGCGCTCACGCGGTGGCGACCGGCGTGCCCTCGTGACGAAGCCCGTCACGCATGAGAAACCTCTCACGATTCCCGCGTGGTTCCCCTCATCTGCGACCGGTGTGATGGTCTCAACAACCACTTCGAAGGAGTATTCAGATGGCTCTCAAAACCTCCACCACCTGGCTCGCGGCGGCCGCGTTCGGTGTAGCCGCAGTCGGCGGGGGGCTGCTGGCCTCCGCCGCATCCCCCACACCCGCGCCGGCCGTCACCTCGCCGGCAGTCTCGCCCACTCCCGACATGGAGCCCATCATCGTGGTGGCCCCGACGGTGAGCGCCAGCCCAGACGCGGACCCCAGCACGCCACAGCCCACGCCCGCCCCAACCGCCACCGAGACCATCGTGATCACCGGCACAGACCAGTGCGACGACCTCGACAACGATTACACCTGCGACGACGAGCAGGGCCTGTCGTCCACCGTCGACAGTTCGCCCACCCCGGCTCCGGGCATGGCCCCCGCCCCGGCCAAGACGTCGGTCGGCGCCCCCGCGCAGACGAGGGCCACCACCGTCAAGAAGACCACCTCCACCCCGGTCTACAACGGCGACGATGACTGGGACGACGATGACCGGGACGACGACCACGACGATGACTGGGACGACGACCGGGACGACGACCACGACTGGGACGACGACGACCACGACGACGACCACGACGACGACTGAGCCCGCATCGCTTCCTGATCAGGCCGGTCCCGGCGCGTCCCCCAGCGCGCTGCGGGCCGGTCCTATGTCTGCCCCCGCGCTGCGCGGCCCTAGGATGCAGGGAGTCACAACCCCGGAGGCCCTCATGGACGAGACCCGCACCGTCATTGAAGTCGATGCGCCGAAGGAGCCGCTCTTCCCCGGTTCCGCGTTGGTGGGCACCGTCCTGTTCCCGATCTTCGCGGTCGTGGCGCTGGTGCTGGCCATCGTCTACGAGATGCCGTGGCTGGTCACCTCGTCGCTGGCCATCACCCTGGCGCTCTCGGCGATCCTCATCTCCCAGTACCTCAACCGGCGCGGTCGCTCGGGCACCCTGCGCCTCTCGCTGGGCGACGGCGTGACGCGGATCGGCCCGGCGCCGTCGTCGCGGCTCATTCCGCTGCTGCTGACCGGCCTCGCCGGCATCGTGGTGCTCGTCGACATCACCCTGCGCCTGACCGGCTACCTCACGGACGACGGCGGTATGAGCTTCGCCGTCATGCTGGCGCTGATCGTCGGGTGGGGCATCGCCGACGGCTGGTTCGCGTACCGGAACCCGCCCGGTCTGGTGCTCTCACCCAGCCATGTGACCACCGTCGCGAGCATGGGGAAGGAGACCCGCGTGCCGTGGGCCCAGCTCACCGGCGCGCCGGAGATCAAGGGCGCCCGCTTGCTGATCCCCACCGACAAGACCCACCTCCAGGTGGGCGTGAGCCAGATCGACTCCGACCCCCGGGTGGTGGCGGCCCTCATCGAGGCCTACCGCGGCAGGCCCGTCCGGCAGGGCGAACTCGGCGACGGGCGGGTCGCGCAGCGGGCACGCTCGCTGACGCTGCGCTGAACAGGTGATGAAATCCCACCTTGGGAAATCGTCTCGATCTCGCTCCTGGAGCGACATCGGCGCATTATCCCAAGGCGAGATTTTCCCCCTCGTTACCCAGCCGGTCGTTCACTTCGCCGCCCCGCGCTCCCACCGCTGGTCATGGCGTGATCTAATACCTCGCAACGCGGGCTTCGACGGTCGGACCCTGCACAGGGGGGACCATGAGCACCACCACTGGGTTACGTAGGCTCGGCGCACTCACAGCCAGCATCGTTCTTGCAGCTGCAGGCCTGACGATGGGCTCAACACCGGCGCAGGCGACTGTCGACGTCTACATCACGGCCGGGACGCACACAGTGAACGGCCGGGTCTGGCGCACGGCCTGCGAGCCCTACTCCTCCACCGAGCGTTGCCGGACCGAGATCCAGGCGACGGTGGTGAAGTTCGAGACCGGCCGCTTCGTTCCGGTCAACGGCTGGGCGTTCAACAACCTCACCTACAAGGCCTCCCCGCGTTCGCTGTGGGCGGGCAACCCGATCGCCGCCAACGGGAAGGTCGGCGGCACCGCGACGTGGACCTCTACGGACGGCCGAAAGTGGCGCACCGAGTGCGACACCGCCGCGACCGGTCAGGGCGGGTGCCGCTCCTACATCGAGGCGAGCGTCATCGCCAAGACCGCCGTCGGCTACGAGTGGCGCACGCAGTGGCTGCTGAACAACATGGTCCGCTTCAGCGCCCCGAAGCCCGCTGCGCCCACGTTCGACTTCATCAAGGACCCCGCTCTTCGCTCCTGCGTCAAGGCGCAGTGGGCCATCAGCTCAACGTCGATGGTGATCTGCGACGCCAAGGGGGTGAAGACCCTGGAGGGTATCAAGAGGCTGGCCGGGCTGACTGGGCTCCAGCTGCTGGACAACGAGATCACCGACCTGAGCCCTCTTGCCAACCACCCGACGCTCAGCCAACTGGACATCACCCACAACCTCGTCGACGACCTGACCCCGCTCGCCGGTGTGCGCAACCTCGAACACCTGAAGGCCTATGACAACCTCATCGAGGATCTCCGGCCCCTCGCCGGGCGTAACCTCTGGACGTTGGACGTCGGCGACAACCTCGTCACAGACCTCTCCCCCCTGGCGGGGATGCGAAACCTGTGGACGCTCGGGCTGGGCCATAACTACGACATCCAGGACCTCTCGCCGCTGCGCGGGCTGACGAACCTCACCCAGCTCAACCTCGAGACGAACTCGGTGGACGACCTGACGCCACTGCGCGGGCTGACCAAACTCACGTGGCTTAACCTCAGCGACAACTTCATCGACGACATCAGCCCCCTCGCCGGGTTGACCAAGCTGGAGATGCTGTACCTGAGGGAGAACTACCTGGGGGACGTGGCCCCCCTGAAGGGCCTCACGTCGCTGCAGCAGCTCTGGTTGGCCGGGAATCCGTCCATCTCCAACCTGGCGCAGCTGAAGCCGCTCGTCGACAAGGGATGCGAGATCGACATCTGGCCGTGAGCAGGTGAACGTGGAGCACCCGCCTGCGGCGACCTACTGGAACCAGCCGAACATCGTGCACCCCACGGCGAAGACCACCATGGAGACGAACAACAGGACGGTCAGGATGGCGCTCTCCGCCTCGCTGGGCTGCTTGTGTTCGGCCTGGTACTTCTCGACGTCGAACTGTTCCCGGTTCTCGGTGCTCACGACATGCCTCCCAATCGGCTGAGATCAGATACAAGTGCCACGCCCAGCACCACGAACACCACCGCCATGAAGCCGGTGTACATCCAGCGCTGGCGATGGTCGGAGCGCCAGAACCTCTTCATGCTCACGATTCCGTTGACCACCGCGTAGACGCACAGGGCGATGCCGATGGGGGCCGCCACCCAGCCCGCCAGGCTGAGCACCGGCACGAGCACCGGGATCAGCAGGTAGGTGATCAGGCAGCGCACCCCGGAGAACATCACGGACACGCGGAACGCCGCGTGCGCTCCGGCGCCCGAGGCGGTGTCGGCTTCGGTCACGCCGAGGAGACGGCGCATGAACCGGTCCGGCGCGGCGTTCGAACGGAACCGGGTTGCGGGGGGCGACGATGTCGCCTGGGCCGCGTCGTCGAGGATGCTCACGGCGCTCACGCTACCGCTTCTGCGGCTTCGTCCTCGAGGTTCCGAGTGTGACGCAGGTGGCGCCACAGGCGGATGCCGCCCAGGACGGCCAGGACCACCCCTGCTCCGCCCACGAGTACGCCGACGAACAGGCCGATGTAGAGCGGGCTGAAAAGCACTTCCTCCTGCGGGCGCTGGCGCATGACGCCGAGCAGGAAGCCGAGCAGCGGGGCCAGGGCGGCGATGCACACGCCGAGCGTGAGCATCCAGAAGCCGGGCGCGGTGGGCACCAGGCGGACGGGCCGCCCGGTCACGACGGGATCGAGATCTGTCATCGGGATCATCCTTCCAAGGGGCGGTCGACGACGGCCAGGCCCGGCTTGCGGGCCGGCGGGGTGGCGTCGTCGTCTCCGTTGAATTTCTTCACGGCCTGTACGAGCGGGCCGACGATGTCCATCGGCAGCGGGAAGACGACGGTGGAGTTCTGGTCCGCGCCGAGTTCCAGCAGGGTCTGCAGGTAACGGAGCTGGAGCGAGGCGGGCGCCTCGCTGAGCGTGAGGGCGGCGTCGCGCAGTTCCACCGACGCCTGGAGTTCGCCCCGGGCGCTGATCACCTTGGCGCGACGCTCGCGCTCGGCCTCGGCCTCCCGGGCCATCGCCCGCTGCATCATCTCCGGGATCTCCACGTCCTTGATCTCCACCACCGACGCCTCGACGCCCCACTCCTTCGTCTGCGTGGCGATCGAGTGGGCCAGGTCCTCGTTGAGGTCTGCCCGGTGGGCGAGCAGCGTGTCGAGTTCCGCCCGGCCGACGACCGAGCGCAGCGTCGTCTGCGCGAACTGGGAGGTGGCGACGGCGTGGTTCTCCACGGACATCACCGACAGCACCGGATCTGTCACCCGGAACATCACCACGGCGTTGACGCGGGCCGTGACGTTGTCCCTGGTGATGACCTCCTGCGGAGGAATGGTCAGGGTGACCGTCCGCAGGTCCACGCGGATCAGCTTGTCGAGGAACGGCAGGCGGAACACCAGGCCGGGGCCGAGAGCGCCGCGCAACCGCCCGATGCGGAAGGCCACCACCCGTTCGTACTCCCGGACGATCCGGAAGGAAGAGATGAGGAACGCGACCACAAGGAGGAACGCGAGAATTGCCAGAACGACCTCAGTTGGCATGGTCAGCTCTCCTGTCTGATGCGTAGCTGCTGCGTTGGCGGGCCAGGGCTGCGGCCGCAGCCTCGCGGTCCCGCTGGGTCTGGTCCGCGGTCCTGACGACCGCGCCCAGGGGGTCTGCCGGGGTGTGGCGCAGGAAGAGCCAGAGCGGCACCGACCCCGCGGCGATCAACACCGCGGCGACGAGGGCCAGCACCTGGCTGGTCCAGTTCTCCACCACCAGCGCCGTCACGGCCGGCCACACGACAGCCAGCACCGTCACGGAGCAGGCGATGCCGCGGTGGAAACGCGCGGATTCCGACGAGGGCCACGGGTCCACCGACCGGCGCATCTCGCGCCCGTCGTCGGATTCGGTGCAACTGTCCTTGACGGGGCACGAGTTACAGACCAGCGGGCTGCCCCGGTAGCGCATCACGCGGTTGTCCGGGTCGAAGGACCGCGGGTACAGCCACTGGTCCTCCGGGCAGAGCCACGCGTCGTGACTCTTGTGGTAGACGAAACCGCCGTTGCGGTCGTCCTGCGTGCGGCTCTGCGCCCGCCTGGCGAACGAGTCGATGCCGTAGGCGACCAGCAGGAGCACCAGGCCGTAGCCCGCGCCCAGCCAGGCGGCGATCTCGATGTCGATCATGAAAGGTCCTCATTCTCGGGAGGAACCCGCCTGTCCGAGGCGTAGCGACTGCGGCTGGGCGGCAGCTCGTCGGCGACGACGCCCGCCTGAACCGGCAGACCGGTGCGGTCCTCCTTGGCCTCGTCGTGCTCGATGACGAAGAGCGTCTCGGGCTCCATGACGGTGACCGTGGCGGGGATCGCGTGGCGGATACCGCACCAGGCGAGCCACACGAACGGCAGGATGCCGCCGACGAGGAACACCACGTCACCGGGCATGCGCAGCCATTCGAGGATGACGTTGCCGGGCTCGGCGATGTAGCCCAGCGTGCGGGCCTCGTAGTAGCCCTCGTTGACCGAGTACCACAGCTGCAACACGCCCAGCGGCAGCAGCGTCGCGAACACCATCCAGGCCAGGCCGATATTGAGGCACCAGAACGAGATCTTCGCCATCCGGTCCGACCACTTCTCCGGCTTGATGATGTAGCGCAGCGCGAAGAGCGCCATGCCGACGGCGAGCATGCCGTAGACGCCCATCATCGAGCCGTGCGCATGGTTGGCCGTGAGCGCGGTACCGATCTGGTAGTACGACACGATCGGCAGGTTGATCAGGAAGCCGAACACGCCGGCGCCCACGAAGTTCCAGAAGCCCACGGCCACCAGGAACATGACGGCCCACCGGTGCGGGAAGGGCGCGCTGCTGCGCGACTCCTGCTTCGAACCCAACTGCAGGAAGGCCCACGCCTCCACCGTCAGGAACGTCAGGGGAATGACCTCGAGGGCGGAGAAGAACGCGCCCAGCGCCATGTGCTCGACGGGGGTGCCCGAGAAGTACAGGTGGTGCATGGTGCCGATCACGCCACCCACCGAGTACAGGATGACGTCGAGGAAGATGATCTGGATGGCGATCTTGCGCCGCACCACACCCAGCATCACGAAGATGTAGGCGACCATCACGGTGGTGAACAACTCGAGGAAGTCCTCCACCCACAGGTGCACCACCCAGAAGCGCCAGAATTCGGCGACGGTGAGGTGCGTGCCGTTGGTGGCGAGGAGCCCGACGGCGTAGAAGGCCGGGATGGCCAGGCCCGAGTAGAAGAACAGCCACGGCATGTTGAACTTCGACTCGGAGCGCAGCCGCGAGCGGATGGCGCGGTAGATGATGATGATCCAGATGAAGAGGCCGATCACCAGGAGGATCTGCCAGAACCTCGGCAGGTCCAGGTACTCCCACTGCTGGTCGAAGAAGATCGAGCCCTCTGCCCATTCGGGGCCGAACGTGCTGATCGCCGTGCCACCCAGCATGCCGAGCACCACCACGGTGAGCGCGCCGAGGAGGCCGTAGGCCAGCCAGTGCTGACGCTTCGGTTCGCGGCCGGAGATGATCGGTGCCAGGAAGATGGCGGCGGCCAGGAAGGCGGCGGCCGTCCACAGCAGCGACAACTGCAGGTGCCAGGTGCGGGCGAGGTTGAACGGGAGGATGCGGGCCAGGTCGATACCGAAGAAGCTGTCGATCTCCGCGCGGTAGTGCTCGACGGCGGCGCCGAGTGTCGCCTGCGCCAGGAAGAGCAGTGACACGACGAAGAAGAACCAACCGGTGGCCTTCTGGGCCTTCGTGATGCCCACCTTGCCGGGCTGCAGGAACGACAAGGTGGGTGTCTCGCTCGACTGCCAGCCGATCTTCTTGCTCCACCTGCCGTACAGGGCGAACAGTGCGCCGAGACCCGCGAGCAGTGCGATCAGCGACATGGCCGACCAGACGAGGATGTCCGCCGTCGGGCGGTTGTCGACGCGGGGCTCCGGCGGCCAGTTGTTCGAGTAGGAGTAGTCGTGCCCCGGGCGGTCCGCGGAACTGGCCCAGGCCGTCCAGCCGAAGAACGCGGTCAGGTCGTGGATCTGGTCCGGATCCGTGATCGCCGAGGGGATCAAGCCGTACTTGGTGGAATCGGTGCCGAAGAAGTCAGCGTAGTGCTGCTTGAGCATCTCGAAGGCGCTGATCTGCTCGGGAGTGAAGACCAGCACGCCGGTGCTCTCGTCGTAGCGGTTCTCCCGCATGTGCTCGACGGTGGCCGCCGAAGGATCCTGCACGCCGCCGTCACGCAGTTGTTCGGTGACGTGCTCGGTGGCCAGACGCAGGTACTCGGCCGTGTAGTCGGGGCCGAGGTACGCGCCGTGGCCCATGATGGAGCCGTACTGCTGGAGCCCCCGTCGGAGGAAGATCTGTTGACCGGAGGTGATCTCCTCTTCGGTGAACACCACCTCCCCCGACTCGCTCACCACCTGTTGCGGGAGGGGCATGCCGTCGGTGTAGGTGCGGTAGGCGAGGAAGCCCATCACGAAGAAGCCGAAGACGAAGACCAGGGCTATGCCCTGGACCCATCCTTTGGAGATGACCAGCTCAGCTTTCGACGGCTGTAGATCGGGGTTGTTGTTGACGAGGCTCACTGTGCCCACCACCTGGATTCATCTGGGGATGCGGATGACCGCGCGGCCATGATGTGGGAACCCTAGGGCACGAGTGGGTCTTTATTGGCGAAACTTTGGACAAAGTCCCTCGGCTGTTCAGGTGTGAGCCTGCTCAGCAGTCGCACGGCGTCGTGGGGAGCGTGTCCGCGGGCGTCGTTGTCGAAGTAGACGTGCGCGTCCAGCCCCGCGCCCATCCATTCGCGGCACTGCTGGGCCCAGCGGTCCAGCGACTCGTCCGTGTACGCGCTGGCGTACAGCTCCTCCTCCCCGTGGAGCCGGACATAGCGGAAGTCGCTGGTGGCGTCGCGCATGGTGGGCCACACGCCGGCGCTGTCGGCGATCACCATGGCCACCCGGTGCTCGGCCATCAGCGCGTGCGCCTCCGGGGAGTTGAAGCTGTCGTGTCGTGGCTCCACTGCGTGGCGGACAGGCGATGCCGGATCGACGTCCGGCGACACCTCCAAGAGCACCCGATCTGGCGCGAGCTTGTCGTCATGCCCGGCGGACAGTTCGGCGATCTCCCCGTGGGTGCGCGGCAGCATTGACAGGAAGTGCCCGATCTTCTCGCGGTCGAACGACATCCGGGGCGGCAACTGCCACAGCACGGGGCCGAGCCGCTGGCCCAGCGCCAGCACGCCCGAGGCGAAGAAGTTGGCCAGCGCGGTCTCCACGCCGCGGAGTTGCAGCATGTGGGTGAGGTAGCGGCCGCCCTTGACTGCGAACGTGAATCCGGGTGGCGTCTCCGCCGCCCAGGCGGCGTACGAGCTGGGCCGTTGCAGCGAGTAGAACGAACCGTTGATCTCCGCCGAGTTCATCCGCTCGGCGACATAGCGGAGTTCGTCCCGTTGCCGCAGGCCCACGGGGTAGAAGTCGCCGCGCCAGCCCTTGTATCGCCAACCGGACACCCCGACGAAGCACCTGCCCATGGGGCGAGCCTACGTCCAACGGCCTCCCGGCAACTGGTTTCGCACGCCACCGGGCCGAGTCGCGGGATGGGCACCGCCACGCGTCGTGCCAGCACCTGCGGGCGTCCGCTCCCGGTTCCAGACCCGATGGTTGTCCCCCAGGTGGGGGCACCCTGCCCAAAACGAGGGGGGTCACCCCAGGTGGAGGACACCTAGCGGGTCCGGATCATGGCGAGCGCCTCCTGCATCTGCGGTACCAGTTCGTCCATCGAGTTCGCCGTGAAGTGGAGCAGCGTCCAGCCGTCCAACGCCAGGTCGTTCCACTTCCTCCTGTCGGAAACGAAGGAATCGAAGCTGCGATGGAACTGCCAGCCGTCCACCTCAGCTGCGAGCTTCACGCCGGGCACGGCGAGATCAATGAAGTAGAGCTTGTCCCTGACCATGACCGGGTGGTTGGCCACCCATTCCGGAACATGCGCTTTCCGGAGCAGCACATGAGCCTCGCGCTCCAACTCCGACCATGGTTCGTGTCGTGCTTCACGCACCAGTTGGGCGCGGCGCCGGTTCCCAGGCCTGCCCTTGGTCAGCTCCAGCGCCCGCTCCAGGCTTTCCACCGTGACGACCTCACGACGCAGGGCATCGCTGATCACGGCCGGGCCGGACGAGTCCGTGAGGTCGAGCACCGTGAGAGCGGGGTCCGCAATGAAGTGCTGACCGTCCCACACCGTGAGTTCGGCAGGGACGGAGCGCCGCTCGAAGCCGAAGCCGGTGAACTGGCGACGCCGATCGGTGGCCACCTGCACCCTCCCTACGTTGATGTTCCGCCATGCCGTGAGTCGGGCGGCCGTCTCCCGGAGGAAGACGCCGTTGGGGTACACGGCGCGGGCGGCGGCGACGCGCACCTCGAAGGATCCAGCCGCTTCGACGGACGAGTAGTAGCCACCCAACACGTGGCGGAGCCGCCCTCTGCGGGCGAAGTGCTCGATGGACAGGGCCAGCGTGGGGTACCCGCGCGGCGAAATGACGAGCTCCTCGCTGAGCACCAGAACAATCTCGGGGTTCACACCTCCATCTATGGCCAGAACGGCGCCCCGTTCACCGCGGATCCCAGCGCTGTGGATAACTGCGGGTCGAAAGAGACCCGCCAGATGTCCCCACGACGGGGTCACCCTCCTCGAATCGAGGGGGGTGGGGCCGCCTGAAGGACATCTAACGGGTAGTGACATGACGGGCCGAGTGAGCCAGGTGAAGTGCGGCGGGATCTTCGAACGCCTCCGCACGAGGTGGCCCCATACCCCATGCCCATCGGCCTCTGCTGTCGGGTTCGAACAAAGTTGGGCGTCGAGATTTGGTTTCCGCGTGGAGCGCCCGAAAATCCCCTGACAACATGGCCGTGTCGTTTTCCAAACGAGCCGTTAACCTGACAGATTGTCGCCAACCCCCAACAGGGGGCTGTTGTCGTGCCAGGAGGTTCGAATGTTTCGACGCATCGCCATCGTCAACCGTGGAGAGGCCGCCATGCGGCTCATCCACGCCGTGCGCGATCTCAATGCGGAACATCCGGACCGGGAGCCCATCGTCACCGTCGCGCTCTACACCGACGCGGAGCGCTCGGCGATGTTCGCCCGCGAGGCCGACGAGGCCTACCCGCTCGGACCGGCGTCGGAGCGCCCCTACCTGAACCACGACCTGCTCGGCCACGTGCTGACCGAGGCCCGCGCCGACGCGGTGTGGGTGGGCTGGGGCTTCGTCGCCGAGGACCCCGCCTTCGCGGACCTCGTCGAGTCCCTCGGCATCACGTTCATCGGCCCCTCGGGCGACGCCATGCGCAAACTCGGCGACAAGATCGGCTCGAAGTTGATCGCCGAAGAGGTCGGCGTCCCCGTGGCGCCGTGGTCGCGCGGCGGGGTCGACACCCTCGACGACGCGCTGGCCGCCGCAGACGCCGTCGGCTATCCCCTCATGCTCAAGGCGACCGCCGGCGGTGGCGGCCGCGGCATCCGTCGCGTCGACTCCGCCGAAGACCTCGCCGACGCCTACCAGCGCACCCGCGACGAGGCGCAGCGCGCCTTCGGCTCCGGCGTCGTCTTCCTCGAGAAGCTCGTCACCGGCGCCCGCCACGTCGAGGTGCAGCTCATCTCCGACGGCGACACCGCCTGGGCCGTCGGCGTGCGCGACTGCACGGTGCAGCGCCGCAACCAGAAGGTCATCGAGGAGTCCGCCTCGCCGCTGCTGACGCCCGAGCAGAACGACGAGATCAAGGCCTCCGCCGAACGCCTCGCGCTCGCGGTGGGGTACAAGGGCGCCGGCACCGTCGAATTCCTCTACCACCCGGGCGAGCGTCAGTTCGCGTTCCTCGAGGTGAACACCCGCCTCCAGGTGGAGCACCCCATCACCGAGGAGACCAACGACTTCGACCTGGTCAAGGCCCAGATCCGCATCGCCGCCGGCGACAAGCTCGAAGGCAAGCCCGTCGAGTTCGGCCACGCCGTGGAGGCCCGCCTCAACGCCGAGGACCCTGACCGCGACTTCGCGCCCTCGCCCGGCCTCATCACCCGCCTGGACCTCCCCGCCGGGCCCGGCATCCGCGTCGACACCGGCGTCGCCGAGGGCGACTCCATCCCCGCCGACTTCGACTCCATGATCGCCAAGATCATCGCCTACGGCCGCACCCGCACCGAAGCGCTGGGTCGCCTGCGCCGCGCCATGGCAGAGACCACCGTCGTCATCGAGGGTGGCGCCACCAACAAGAGCTTCATCCTGGAACTCCTCGCCCAGCCCGAGGTCACGGGCGCCGAGGCCTCCGGCCGGCGCGCCGCCGCCGTCGCGTGGGCGGACACCGGCTGGATCGACCGGGTGCGCGCCGAGGGTGGCCTCGTCGCCGACGAGCACGCCGGCATCGCGCTGGTGGCCGCGGCCATCGAGGGCTACGACGACAACGTCCACGTCGAGACCGAGCGACTGCTCACCACCGCCCACGGCGGCCGCCCCCAGACGCAACACAAGTCCGGCCTCACCGTCGACCTGAAGCTGCGCGGCGTCGTCCACTCCGTGACCGCCTACGCCACCGGCCCCGGCCGCTACCGCGTGACCGTGGACGGCAACACCGCGGATGTCGCCGTCGAGAAGCTCGACGAGGTACACGGCCGCATCACCGTCAACGGAGAGCGCTTCCGCCTGGTGACGGCCACGCACGGCCCCGTGCACCTGATCGAGGTCGACGGCGTCACCCACCGCGTCTCCCGCGACGAGGGCGGCGTGCTCCGCTCCCCCGCCCCGGCCCTGGTGGTCGCCACCCCCGTGTCCGTCGGCAGCGAAGTGGAGGCCGGCGCCCCTGTCGTCGTGCTCGAGTCCATGAAGATGGAGACCGTCATCCCCGCCCCGTTCGCGGCCCGGGTGAAGGAGCTGCACGTGATGACCGGCTCGCAGGTGGAGTCGATGGCGCCGCTGGTGCGCCTGGAGCCCCTCGGCAACGGCAACGGCGGCGTGGCCGTCGACGAGACCAACGCCGTCGACCTCCCCGAGGCGCAGGAAGTCGACGCGGCCACGCGGCTGGCGCAGCTGCGCGCCGAACTCTCGGCCGTCCTCATGGGCTACGACGTCGACCCGGCCGCCAAGACGCTCAAGGCCTACCTGGCCGCCCGCGACGAGGCCCGCGCGCAGGGCATCGACACCCTCCCCGGCGAGATCGAACTCATCGCGCTGTTCGCCGACCTCGCCGAGCTGTCGCGCAACCGCCCCGTCGGCGAACAGGACAACACGGAACTGCGCGTCCACTCGGACCGCGAACACTTCCACCGCTACCTCACCACCCTCGACGCGGAGCGCGCCGGCCTCCCCGGCCAGTTCATCAATCGCCTCGGCCGCGTGCTCAGCCACTACGGCGTCGACTCCCTGGACCGCCTCCCCGCACTGGAGCAGGCCGTGTTCCGCGTCTTCCTGGCGCAGAAGCGTCAGGCCGCCGACGTCCCCATCGTGTTGGGCATCCTCGACCGCTGGATCGACGAGCCGGCCCCCGACGCCGACCGGGCGGCCTCGGCCCGCGCCGACCTCGAGCGCCTCCTGCGCGCCACCCAGCTGCGCTTCCCCGTCATCGGCGACATCGCCCGCTCGGTCAGGTTCCGCTGGTTCGACCAGCCGCAGGTGGACGCGGAGCGCGCCTCCATCCTGGCCGGCTTCGGCGCCGAGCTGGAGGCCCTAGTCGCCAACCCGCAGGCCGTCGACTACGAGGAGCGCGTCGCCAAGCTCGCCGGCGTGCACGAATGGACGGCGAACTACCTCGCCAGCAGGCTCGCGCAGGGCGTGCCCGCCCACGAGCCCATGCTCGAGGTGCTGCTGCACAAGTACTACGCGGACTACGATCTCAGCAACATCCACCGCTTCACCGTCGACGGCCGCGCCGTCGTCATCGCCGACTACGTGCTCGAAGGCCGACCCCGCCGCTTCGTCACCACCGTCGGCACCCGTGACGAACTGACCGACGGCGCCCTGGAGCGCCTGGTCAACGAGCAGTTCGCGGCCCGCCCCGAGGGATACGACGCTGTGGCCGAGTTCTACGTCGCCTGGCCGGAGACGCCCGACGAGGAAGGCATCGGCGTCGAGCTGGCCGAGCTCCTCAACACCTGGGCCTGGGACCCGGCCACCCGGCGCGTGGCGGTGGGAGTCTGCCTGGCCGACGGCACCGTCGAGTACCGGGCGTTCACCTTCGACGACATCGACGGCGTGCGGACCCTCCGCGAGAACACCAACGTCCGCGCACTCCACCCGATGACCGGTCGCCGCCTCGACCTGTGGCGTCTCCGCGAGTTCGACACGACGCGGCTCCCCGCGCCGGAGGACGTGCTGCTCTACGAAGCGGTGGCCAAGTCCAACCCGGACGACCGCCGCCTGGTGGCCATCGCCCAGGTGCGCCAACTGGGCGTGGTCCGAGACGACGCCGGCCAGCTCATCGGCCTCCCCCACGCCGAGCGGGCGGTCTCCAACTGCCTCGAGGCGATCCGCCGCACCCGCTCCGCGCGGGGCTCGGCCGGGTCGAAGCTCGACATGAACCACGTGTGGGTCTACGTGTGGCCGCCCGTCGACCTCACCGTCAACGACATCAAGCCCCTGCAGGACCGCATCACCCCCCTGTCCGACGGCGCCGGCATCGAAGAGGTGCTCTGCCACGCCCGCTTCCTCACCCGCGACAGTGCGGGCACCCAGGAGTTGCGGCCCCTGGCCGTCCGGTTCCACGCCAAGCCGGGCTCCGGCGTCACCACGTCGGTGACGGCACCGCCGTCCGAGCCGCTCAAGCCGCTCGACGACTACGCGGGCAAGGTGCTCCGCGCCCGTCGTCGTGGCCTGGTGTACCCGTACGAACTGTCGGCCAGCCTCGCCGGCGAGGGCGGGTCCCTCGTCGAGCTGGATCTGGACGCGGACGGTCGGCTGGTGGAGGTGGACCGCGAGCCCGGCCGCAACAAGGCCGGCATCATCTGCGCCCGCGTCACGACCCTCACCGCGCTGCACCCGGAGGGCATGACCCGCATCGTGCTGTCCGGTGACCCGACGAAGGGCCTGGGCGCCGTGGCCGAGCCCGAGTGCGCACGCATCATCGCCGCCATCAACCTGGCCGAGGAGATGCGCGTCCCCGTCGAGTGGTTCACGCTGTCCTCCGGCGCCCGGATCTCCATGGAATCCGGCACCGAGAACATGGACTGGGTGGCCGCCGCGCTGCGCCGGATCGTGGAGTTCACGCAGGCGGGCGGCGAGATCAACGTCGTGGTCGCCGGGATCAACGTGGGCGCCCAGCCGTACTGGAACGCTGAGGCCACCATGCTGATGCACACCAAGGGCATCCTCGTCATGACGCCGGATTCGGCGATGGTGCTCACCGGCAAGCAGTCGCTGGACTTCTCCGGCGGCGTCTCCGCCGAGGACAACTTCGGCATCGGCGGCTACGACCGTGTGATGGGCCCCAACGGCCAGGCCCAGTACTGGGCGCCGAACCTGGGCGCCGCCATGGGCATCCTGATGTCGCACTACGACCACACCTACGTGGCCCCGGGCGAGACGGGGCCGCGTCGGGCTGAGACCACTGACCCGGGCAACCGCGACATCTCGGACTTCCCGCACCACTGCGACGGCTCAGACTTCGCGACGGTGGGCCAGATCTTCTCCCGCGAGCACAACCCGGACCGGAAGAAGCCGTTCGACATCCGCGCGGTCATCGCCGCGGTGTGCGACCAGGACCACCCGCGCGTGGAGCGCTGGGCGGGCATGGCCGACGCGGAGACCGCCGTCGTCATCGACGCCCGGATCGGCGGCCATTCGGTGAGCGTGCTGGGCATCGAGTCCAAGCCGGTCCCGCGCGCGGGCTTCCCGCCCACCGACGGCCCGGACACCTTCACCGCCGGCACGCTGTTCCCGCGTTCGTCCAAGAAGGCGGCCCGCGCCATCAACGCCGCGTCGGGCAACCGTCCGCTGGTGGTGCTGGCGAACCTGTCCGGCTTCGACGGCTCGCCGGAGTCGATGCGCAACCTGCAACTCGAGTACGGCGCAGAGATCGGCCGGGCCATCGTCAACTTCGACGGCCCCATCGTGTTCGTGGTGATCTCGCGCTACCACGGCGGCGCGTTCGTGGTGTTCTCCAAGCAGCTCAACGAGAACATGACCGTGCTGGCCATCGAGGGCTCCTACGCCTCGGTGCTGGGCGGCGCCCCGGCAGCGGCGGTCGTCTTCGCGGGCGACGTCGCGAAGCGCACGGCGGCCGACGCCCGGGTCAGGGGGTTGGAGAAGCGGCTGCAGGAGGCGGCGCCGCAGGACCGGGCCCCGCTGCAGCTGGAACTCGCCGACGCCCGGGCCGCGGTGCGGGCCGAGAAGATCTCCGAGATCGCGGGCGAGTTCGACGGCGTGCACTCCATCCACCGCGCCGTCGAGGTGGGCTCTGTGGACCGCGTGATCACCCCGGCAGAGCTGCGCCCGGCGATCCTCGAGGTGATCGAGGCGCCCGGCCGCTGACCTTGCGCGCGCCGAATCTAGATTCGGGGTCTCTGATGACGTTGGATCTAGATTCGGCCCACGCCCAGGCTCAGGCAGAGTGAAGTTGTGCAGCGGACTTCCTGCACAACTTCACTCGGCCTTGACCCGCACCCCGACGCGGAATATTGAATGTTCAAGTATTGTTGTACCTGACATGAACGTCGACACCGTCGTGATCGGAGCCGGACAGGCAGGGCTGTCCGCGGCCCACCACCTGCAACGCCTCGGCATCGACTTCGTCGTGCTCGACGCCAACCCGGCACCGGGTGGCGCCTGGCAGCACCGCTGGGACTCGCTCACCATGCACGACGTGCACGGCGTTGCGGACCTCCCGGGCACCGGCGTGCCGGCCTGGGACAGCGCGGCCCGGGCCAACGTCGAGGTGCCCGAATACTTCGCTGACTACGAGCGGCGCTTCAACCTTCCGGTCGAGCGCCCGGTGCGCGTCAGCCGCGTGGAGTCGGACCCCGGCACCCGCGACCTGCTGGTCCACACCACCCGCGGCACCTGGCGTGCCGGGTCCCTGGTCAACGCCACCGGCACCTGGGACACGCCGTTCATCCCGTACTACCCCGGAGCCGACACCTTCCGCGGCGAGCAGTTCCACACCGCCCACTACCCCGGGCCGGCCGCGCTGGCGGGCAAGAAGGTGGTCGTCGTCGGCGGCGGCGCCTCGGCCGTGCAGTTCCTCGGCGAGCTCGCGGGCCGGGCGGACCTCACCTGGGTCACCCGCCGGCCGCCCGTGTGGCGCAGCACCGAGTTCAATCCCGACGCCGGGCGCGAGGCCGTCGCGCTCGTCGAGGAGCGCGTCCAGCGGGGTCTGCCTCCCAGGTCCGTGGTCAGCGTGACGGGCCTGATGCTGCGTCCTCAGGAGCAGAAGGCGGCCGCCATGGGCGTCTACGCCGCCCGTCGGCCCATGTTCACCCGCATCGAGCCCGACGGCGTGCGTTTCGCCGACGGATCGTTCCAGCCGGCCGACGTCCTGCTGTGGGCCACGGGCTTCCGGCCCAGCATCGGCCACCTGGCGCCGCTGCGGCTGCGCTCCCCGGAGGGCGGCATCGAACTGCTCGCGCCACGGGATCCGCACACCTTCACCACGTCGGCCGTCGACGGCCGGATCCACTTCGTGGGTTACGGCCTTCGGCCTCGACGATCGGCGCCACCCGGGCGGGGCGGGTCGCCGCGCTGACCATCCGTGAGCAATTGGATGGGGTCGCCGCCTGATCAAGCCGCATTTCCCGGGGCGGATTCAATCGGTGGGTGCAACACCAACTAGTTTGGCCAGTTTCTCAGCAGGGGTCTCGTAATCCAAGCCCTTCCGGGGGCGGGTGTTGAGTTCGTACTCGGCCGCGGCGACTTCTGCGTCGGTGACACGGGTGAAGTCGGTGCCCTTGGGGAAGTACTGACGCTTGAGTCCGTTGCTGTTTTCGTTGGTGGGACGCTGCCACGGGGAGTGGGGATCACAGAAGTACACCTTGCAGGAGGTCTCGTCGGTGAATCGGTGATGGGCGGCCATCTCTACGCCCTGGTCCCAGGTCAACGAGCGCCACAGCGAAGCGGGTAACTCTCGGGCCATGATCGTGAGGATGTCGGTGACGGTGAAGGTGTCATGGACACAGACCCGCCGCATCATCGTGTACTTCGTGTGACGCTCATCGAGGGTGACCAGCGCGGAGCGTAGATCCGACCCGATGATCAGGTCACCTTCCCAGTGGCCTGGCACCCGCTTGTCGTCAGCCTCCTCGGGACGTTTCGCCAGGACCGCGTCCTCCCCGATCCAGCCCCGGGGTTTAGCAGGCAGCTTCGATCTCGGTCGACGTTTGCTGCGGCCCTGACGTAACGCCTTGTCAACCGTCAATTCGTGACGCAGTGACCCGGCGGTCTGGATGTAGAGCGCCTGGTAGATCGTCTCGTGACTCACCCACATGTCCTCCCGGTCAGGGAATTCGAGTTTCAACCGGCCCGAGATCTGCTCGGGAGAATCACGCCGCTTCAACCGCTCGACCACCTCAGCACGCACCGCGCTACCAGGGGCCAGTTTCCCAGGCTTCGGCCGTTTCCGGGCCTGGTCGGCACGTGTCTGCGCGGGACGCCACCGGTACTTACCCTCAACGGATCCGCGTTGACGCTCCCGCCACACCGTCGAACGGGCCACCCCCAACTCGGCAGCGATCCACGTGTCACCACGTCCCTCGCTCAGCCGGATCGCGATCACCATCCGACCCGCCTGAGTCAGCCTGCCATTGCAATCGACCCAGTCCCCCTCGGGCACCCGACGCGGCTCCCGCGCCGCCCGCGGCCGCAGCTCGGGCACACCCCCGAGCCGCCCATGCTGCAACTTCACACCCTCGAGTTTGGCCCACCTCCACACCATCCCAGGCGAGATACCCAACCCCCGTGCGACTTCTCGCGCACTGAGCCCCTCAGCCAACCCGGCAAGGGCAACCCCACGCTTCTCCGCGACCGACACAACACATCCCCTTCAGATCTGTTGCACTCACCCCCTGAACTCGCG
>NZ_JBUZNQ010000012.1:0-32653 GCF_055326325.1 Tessaracoccus zhenghani
CTAGGACGTGTCTCCCAATAGCCGTTGCCAGGTCAGGATGGCGCTGAGGGTGACGCCGGCGCGGTAGGTGATGGCGAGTTTGTCGTACCGGGTCGCGATGCCGCGCCACTGCTTGGCGAGAGCGAAGAATCGCTCGACGACGTTGCGGCCCCTGTAGGCGTCGGCGTCGAGCCCGGGCGGTCTGCCGCCGTTGCTGCCGCGCCGTTTCCGTGCGGCGGCCTGATCGCGCTTGTCGGGAATGACGGCCTTGATCCCGCGGCGGCGCAGCTCGCTGCGGATCACGCCGGTCGCGTAGGCACGGTCTGCGATCACCGCATCAGGGCGGGTGCGCGGGCGTCCCGCGCCCGCCCGCGGGACGTGGATCTGCGCGAGCACCTCGGCAAGCATCGCGCCATCGTTGCGCTGACCGCCGGTGACGATCATCGCCAACGGCCGCCCGTGGCCGTCGACGGCCTGGTGGATCTTCGTCGTCAGTCCGCCGCGGGAGCGGCCGATACCGTGCCCCGGCGGTTCAACCTCCTGCCAGGGCAGATTCCTGTAATTCGATCCTGCCCCCTGTGTCCTGCTCCGGGCGGGTCGTGTTCGTCGCGTGCTGATGCGCACGCGCGATCGTCGCGTCCACCGACACCGCCCAGTCGATCTTCCCCGCCGCATCCGCCTCAGCGAGGATCCGCGTCAGCACCCGATCCCAGGTGCCGTCGCCGGCGTAACGACGGTGCCGCTTCCATACCGTCTGCCACGGACCGAACTCGTCGCGAGGCAGATCACGCCACGGGATCCCCGTGCGGAACCGGTACGCGATCCCCTCCACGACCCGACGGTTGTCGCCGAACGGGTGACCGCGGCGCCCCTCATTCGAGGGAAGCAGCGGCTCGATCCGCTCCCACTGCTCATCCGTGAACACCCGATACCGCGAACCCGTCGACCTCACCCGACCAGACTGCCGCGAGCCTCACTCAACATATGGGAGACACGCCCTAGCTGGGTCGGGCGTGCTGACGAGACCCCCAAGCCGGAGGGGATCGAGCCGCCCGAATGAACCTTCTCATCCGAGCTGTCAGGATCTTCGTGCGTGAGCCCTGACCTAGCCCGATGTCTGGCAAGGCATCCCAGCCGGGCACGCAACGGTGTCTCAGGACAACAACTGGCGAAGCCGGACCGCCTGCCAGACGTGGCCGGGTCAGCACCTGCCCGCGATCACCGCAGCCGTTCCAGGCGCTTTGGCAAGTGGCCAGCTGAGCGCGAAACTGCGGGCCCGCCAATCCAATCGCTCGGGGATCCGAGTCGCGCGGGCAGCCTCGTAAAAGGTGCCAAGAGCCTGTCAATCGCGCTGACAAGAAGGCGAGACACTGACAAATTGCGCGAGAACCTTGCAGGCAGCAGCATCGTTGCCCTGCCGCGCCTCATCTAGGGGCGCCCTCGTCCGAACCTCTCCGAGAACCCGTCGAGGGCGACTCTAGGTGGGGTGTCAAGGCGCCAAGTAGCGGTCCCTTGCCCCCGAGCTCGCATGCTACGGACGGACAGGTGCGGACCAGCAGGCTCGGCACACTGCGGCTGTTGACTGCCAACGCACCCCTCACGATGTCCCACCGAGAGCACACCACTTCGGCACCGGCGTGTCACCAGAGGCAGCTGAGGGGCACCTTCTTCGTGGTGAGACCAGAACAACCGAGGTGAGGAACCCTATGGCCATGACCCGGCGACCACCCGCCCGTAGGCCGGTGACGCCGGCAGAGCCGGCGGTGCGCGTTCCGCCCCGGCCGGCGACGCACTGGCGAGACTCGATGGTCGTGGCCGGCTGCGGGGTGGCCGCGTTCGGGGCTGCTCCCCTGGTTGCGGCCGACCATCTGGCAGTGCCGGCACTCGTCGCAGCGGCGTTTGCCGGAATGGGGACCGGCGTGGTGGGGGAGAGGACCCACCAGCGACGCAAGTTGGAGGACCGACTGCTGGAGGCGTTGGCACCCCTGTTGAGGATCCGGCAACTTGATCGTCGCGTGTTGCGCACGTCCCGGTGGAAGGGTGGCTGGCTGGGTGCCCCGATTCGCATCCAACTGCAGTACGCGCCAGCGGCGCCTGCCGATGACCCGCTGTGGGTGTCCGAGGTACTGGCCGTGGTCGAGGCGAACCTGCTGGCGCCGTACGTGGTCCGCCAGCATCGCCGCGCCAAGGGGTTGCTGGAGCTGCGCCGGGCCACCAACGCAGACTTGGAAGTCGACGAACCGCCGTACTCGCAGGTGCGGTGTGAGCGAGCCATCAAGGAGCTGATGGGCCCCACGGCCAAGACGATCGACGCCGAGCTCGACGGGGACACGCTGTCGGCCATCACGGTCACCCATGAGGCCGGACCGAAGCTGGCAGCGTCGGGGTACCGCAACCGGATCGAGCGGACGATCTCGACGATGATGCCGGGTCGGTGGCGCGCCCGATGGGACCTGGAGAACGACACCGTCCGCTTCGAAATCCGCCCCACCCTCCCGCAGAGCGTGTGGCTGCAACCCACACCCCTGGATGATCCCGACGAGGTGCTGAAGAACTACCGCAACGCGTGGATCCCCCTGGCCATCGACGAGGACGGCGAGGTGATCAAGTGGCGTCCCGCGATCGTCCCGCAGGCTCTGGTGATCGGCGGCACGGGTACCGGCAAGACCAGCACCGGCCACGGCATGCTGGGGGAGATCACCCGCCGCGCCTGGCCGGTGTGGGTGGTCGACGGCAAGCGTGTGGAGTTCCTGGCGTTCCGGGACTGGCCCAATGTGCAGATCATCGCCGGCGCGGTCACGCAACAGGTTGCGGTGATCCATCGCGCGTGGGAGCTGATGGAATACCGCTACCAGCTCATCGAGGACGGCCTGGCGACCGTCAACGACTTCGAGCCGCTGTTCGTCTTCGTTGACGAATACACCGACTTCCGCGCCAACCTGCTGGCCTGGTACCAGCGCATCAAGGTCAAGGGCGACCCGACCAAGCCGGTCACGTTCGAACAGGTCGCCAGCCTGGCCCGTAAGGGGCGCACCGCCCGGATCCACCTGGTGGTGTTCACCCAACGACCCGACGCTGAGTTCTTGGGCGGGGAGATGCGGGACAACTTCGGCTTCCGGGTCAGCATGGGCCGGCTCAGCCCTCAGGGCGCCATGATGATGTGGGAGAACCCGGCCACCGGCGTCTCCCTGCCCCGCGATCGCACCGGCCGGGCGATCGCCACCAACGCAGAGGGGCGCGCCGTCGAGGTCCAGTGCTACCGGTTCCCCGACATGGACGCCGAGGAAGGATCCGAGGAGTACACGCTGCTGCAGCAGATCCGGCCCCCCCGCGCGAAGTGGCCACGTCTGGTCATCGTCCCTCCCGAGCCCAACGATGAGGGCACGCCCCCGACGTTCACCGACTACCTGGGGGCCGAGTTCGCTCTGGCGTCGGAGCGGCCCGACCTGGACCCGCTTGCTTTCGACCCCGACCAAGAACGGCCTGACGGACGTGAGCTCGCCTCTGCCATGGCGTCCCTGGGCATCACCACCCCGGACGGCGGCGGGCGGAGGGTTCGGCATCCCGACCTGACCGGACTGGACACCCCCGACGGCGATGGCCCGCTGACGGCAGCCGGCTACACGCCGGAGGCGCAGGATGACTATCTGGGCTACGGAGAGCCCGTCCACTGCTCACCGCGCGACCTGATGGTCGGAGACCTCATCGAAGTCGACGAGGGCAGCGGATCTTGGGCGGTTATCGACGAGATGCCCGACGACGACCTGGCCGCCCCCGGCTGTGTCGCGCTGTCCTGGCGCGGCGACGGCGACGAGAGCGGATCCCTGTCCGTATCCGATGACGAACGCCTACTGGTAAGACGACCCGAGGAGGACCTGTGAGCACCGCACCAAGCAGTCACGGCTGGGCCGACAGCCCCGAGGAAGAGGTGATCCTGGTGATCGTCGGGGCGGTGGCCTTCGGCGCGGCCGCCGCCAGCGCCGGCAGCCTGTGGCTCATGGGCGCCTCCTACCTGGTCGACCACGGAATCTTGGTGGCCGCCGCTAACCACCCGCTGCTGGCCATCCCCGGTGCGGACGGCGCAGGCCTGGATCTGCCCCGCCTAGCGATCCTGGCCGGCGCCGGGTTGATCGGGCTTGCTGCGGCCATCAGCGCCGTGCGGCGATCCTGGTTCCGGCACGCCGAGGTGGTCTGATCGTGGCGCCGGCCAAGGGCAGGGAGGCCCAAGCACAAGCGGCCGCCTGGCACCTGGTGGCCGCCGCATGCCGCGGCATGAAGCACCTGTGGGACACCCAGGAGCAGCTGCACACCCAAGCCAGCGACCAAGCCGAAGCCGAACAGGCCGCCGCCCCGCTGCTGCGGGTATGCAGCTGGTGCCCAATCACCGCCGAGTGCCGCGCCTGGGCACGCGCCGACTCCTACACCGGGATTGCCGCCGGCACGGCGTGGTCGGATGGTAAAGAAAGATCCCCGCACTGGGTCCCCGGGCATCCGCCCCGCAAACTCGCCAGCTGACACCTCACCCCGGGGCTGCCCCACATGCGATGGACCGGCCAAGAACGGGCTGCTGGACTGAGGAGCAGCAGAACAACACACCAACCCCTGCGGGCGACTCACCACCGCCCCGAGCACAGGAGCTGATCCTGATGACCGACGCCACCCTCCTCACCGATGACCACCTCGATCTGCTCGTCACCGCCGCACGCGAGTGGCGAGTCCTGATCCCGCGCACCATGGCAGCCTTCAACGAGGGCCTGCTGCAGGAGCACTTCGTGATCGGGGCGGCCAACGAGGTCGGCAACCTCATCCGCCAGGAGAACACCCATGCACTGGGATGGCTGGCCGAGCACGGCCGCACCAAGCTCGTCGACCGCCACCAGCCCGCCCCCTACCGGTTCCAACCGGTCGAACACCTGGACCCCGTCGAGGTGGTCAAGGCCGCCCACGCTGCCACCTCGGCATGCGAACCCAGCCCCAGCTGGGCGGGAAGCCCCGTCAAGAGGCTCATCGACGCTGTGCTGAGGGCGGCAATCCTGCGCATCGACGGTTACGCCGAGGCGCCGTGGCTGTGGACCCGTCCGCTGCTGCGCTCCGGTGACCCGATCGGTGTGGCACTCGGCGACCAGCACCCCACGATCCCCGGCCTGCGCTGGGTCGAACCGCAGGCGATCGCCGCGCACTGGGAAGCCGCGCCGGTCGTCATCTTCACCGTTCCCGCCGCACTGGAGGCGCCACCCGCACTGAAGCCTCGCGCCGGCGTGTTCGTCCTGTCCGACGGCGACGACCAGGAGTCGGTGTGGAACGCCTTGGTGACCCTGGACATGCAGGCGCTGGTGCTGCTGTGGCCCGCCTGCGAGCCCTGGCTGCTCGACCAATTGAACTCGCCTGATCGTGAGTTCACCGAGTACCGGCACCATGACGACCGGTTCGGAGCATGACCGCGCCAGTGGTGGGCCCCTACACTGGTCGCGGCCGGATTCGTCTGGCCCCCCAGGCCAGGCCGGCGCAGCGGGGTGGTGCCCGTGAGCTGCCTGACCTGTCACCCGATGGGACCGGGAATCACACCGAGTGGTATCGGTGCCCGGCCCCGCGGGTGTTCGGGCCGCTGAGCCCGCACGCGTCACCGCGCCCCCTCGTCTGGCACCTTCTGGTGGACGAAAGCAGCCGTCCCGGAAGTGAGCTCGAGATGACCCACCACAAACCCCTCATCACCAGCAACCCGGCACGTCTGGGGGGCGGCGGCCTGAGCGTGGCTCCCGCTGCCTCCCAGAGTTCCCGCCGATGGGAAGCCTGACCATGGCGATCGACCTCGAGCTGTGTGTTTCGGTTCGCTGCGATCACTGCCCTGTGGTCGTCCAGGACGCTGCGGGCCGCCTCCACTACTGGCCGTCCATTGAGGCCGCCATCCATGACCTGAGCGGCAGGCCCGAACCTTGGCACCTCACCCCCGATCACGCCACCTGCCCTGGCTGCCGCGCAGCAGCGATCTGTGAGGAGCAGGGCCATCGGTGGGGGAACTGGAAGCCTCTGGACTTCTTGGGGGAACCCGCCCTGATCATCCACTTCTGCAAGCGCTGCGACGCCAACGAGGTCGCCGACCTGGTCCCCTCCGGAGAGGGCGCCACCTGATGAAGGCCTGGACCCACATCAACACGTGGACCGGCTACCTCGTGTTCGGGGTGCCGGCCGCGTTCGCGGCACTCGCCCTGCTAGGCACCCTCGCCCAGTTCGGCGTGTGGGATGCCGTGACGTCCGCCCTCATACCCGCCGTCTTGGTGGCCGCACCGCTCCTGTTGTGGATCCGCTATGTGAGCCAGCGGCCCACCAAGATCCGGCAGTGGATCGGATGGATCATGGTGGCGACGCTGTGCCTCACCGGGGCCCTGCTCTCGCCGCTCTGGGGCTGGGCCGTGCCCGGCCTGCTCCTGCTCGCCTCAGAGGCCGCCCTTGCGATCACCGGCTCCGCTCGCCGGGTGGCGGCGGAGCGAGTCCCTGCCCCCCGGAAGGCTTGCTCATGCTTGACATCCAGTTGATCCCCGTCCACCTGATCGATCCCCATCCACGGAACCCGCGCCGAGATCTTGGTGACCTCACCGAACTCGCCGACAGCATCCGCGCCCAGGGCATTCGTCAGAACCTTCTCCTGGTCCCCGCCGGCGCCGACCGCTACCGGGCCGTGATGGGCCACCGCCGTCTGGCAGCCTCCTCCCTGGCTGGCCTCAATGAGGTCCCCGCCGCCGTCGACCCCGACCTCACCGCCACTGCCCAGGTCGAGTTGATGCTCATCGAGAACTTGCAACGCTGCGACCTCAGCGCGATCGAGGAGGCAGAGGGCTACCAGCAGCTCCTCGACCTCGGCGTGAAGGGCACCGCGATCGCCCGACGCACCGGCCGCACCCGGAAGACGATCGACAGCCGCCTGAAGCTCCTCGCCCTGCCCGAACCGGCCCGCGAGAAGGTCCACGCCCGCCTACTCTCGCTCGAGGACGCTGCAGCGATCGGGGAGTTCGACGACGTCGAAACCGTGACCCTCCTGATGCACGCCGCCGGCACGTCGAACTGGGGCTGGCAACTCGCGAACGCACGCGACCTCCGCAACAAGCGCAAGGCCCAGCAGCCGGTCGTCGACAAGCTGGCCGCGCTCGGGTTCGATCCCCTCCCACCGGAGGCGACAACGTGGCGGGACTACCAGCTGGTCGCACAGTTCCAGAAGACCGACGAGATCGGGGACGCCGACGAGTACCCCGCCGACGCCGTGTTCGAGGCCGGACGCTACAGCGCTTCAGTGTCGCTGTGGCAGCCGAAGCCGGACGCCGACGAGTTCGCCGCCCAGGAAGCAGAGGATGCTGCCGAACGCGCCCGCGAACGAGCCCAGCGCGACGCCCACCAGGCCGAAGGCGAACAGGCCCTCGCCCTGCGTGACCAGTTCGTGCTCGACACCCTCACCCGCAAGTTGACCGCACCGGAACGGGCCATCATTACCGCGGCGTTCGCGGACGCCACCCTGCGGCGCAGTCACTGGTCAACTTGGGACCTCGATCGCCTCATGGGTTTCGACACCGGTCAACCGACGATCGACCAGTGGCGGGCCCGGTTCCCCAGGGCCACGCCCGAGCACGTCCTGCTGGTGCAACTTCACGCGAGCGAACGCAACCCGTACGCGTGGCCCGACATTGACCTCGACCTGGCCGACTTCTACGGGCTGCTGGAGCAGTTGGGCTACGAGGTCTCCGACACCGAACGTGTCCGCCTGACCAGGTCACCCAAGGACCCCGACGTCCGCGAGCCGGACGCCGTCGAACCCATTGCGTCCTGAACCCCCGCGATCGCGTGCCGCACTCAAGACCATCACCACTGACTGGAGGTTCGCATGATGAGCCAGGACGTCGACGTGACGGTGCGCTGCCCCTGGTGCACCCACACCGAGGTGGGCACCGGCTATCGTCCCCACGACGCGATGACCGGCTACTATGCGGGGGCTCATGTTCGCAGACAGCGGTGCGGATGCGAGTATGTCGACGGCGTCATGTGGTGCTGCGATCAGCACATCACCCCTTGGCTGAGCGAGCGAAACGACTGGCGCCTCGCCAACTACCGAGCAGGACGCTGGTTACGCCACCCCGCACAGCCGTCCCTGCTGCTCGAGCAAGCGGACCGCTGAATGCTCTACATGGGAGGACCCGACCTGTTTGCCGACACCCCCGGGGAACTGCAGACCGCGGGGATCCGCCTGGGAGCAAGCCATCGGCAGCGTCTGGCCGCCGGCACGCCTGCTGACCGCATCGTCGAACTCACCCAACGACAGCGACGCACCCTCCAAGCAACCGAGGACGTGACCGTGTTGACCTTGACCGAGGTGAACCTGTTGGTCGACGCCCGCCGGCTGCAGGTTCCCTTCGACCTCAGGCAGGTACGGCTCGACGCGGCAGCCTTCGCCGATCGCCTGGTGGATGCCGCTAGGACTCAACCCAGGCCAAACACCCCGACCCGGATCCGCACTCCACGCGGGGAGCTCCATGTCCTGGTGGGGGCGACGGTCAACGTGTCCACCCCAACCAGGTGGGCCAACCCTTACCCGGTTGCCTCACGGTCTCCGGCCGGCCACGCCTCGGCGGTGGCGCACTTCCGCTGCTACCTCGAACGGAACCCGCTGTTGGCCGAACAAGGCAGCATGCAATTGCGGGGTCTGAACCTGGCCTGCACCTGCTCCCTCGACGTCGCCTGCCACGCCGACATCTGGCTGGAGTTCGCCAACCACGACGCGTAGCAAATCCCTTGTGAGGTTGACCCCGGATTCCGGACAGGTGGTTGTTTGGTCAGGCGGCCTTGGGAGCCGTCTGGTTGGCCTGTCGGGCCAGGTGGTGTTCGTACTGTAGCGGGCTGATGTAGCCGATCGCTGAGTGGCGTCGGCGGGCGTTGTACCAGGAGTCGATCCAGGTGTAGGCGCCCTGCCGGGCGGCGGCGATCGTGGGGAACACGTGCCGGTGGTAGTACTCGTTCTTGAACGTGGACCAGAACGATTCCGCGGCGGCGTTGTCCCAGCACACGCCGGTGCGTCCCATCGACCGCAGCAGGCCCAACTCGCCGGCGGCCTTGGCGATCTGCTCGCTGGTGTATTGACAGCCCCTGTCGGCGTGGAAAATGACGTTGCCGGGCAGGTGACCGCGCAGGGCGACAGCTTGGCGTAGGGCATCCTCGACCAGATCGGCGCGGAGGTGGTCGGCGACTGTCCTGCCCAGGACCCGGCGGGTGTGACCGTCCCGGATCGTGCACAGGTAGGCCCAGCCCTCGCCGGTGGCCAGGTAGGTGATGTCAGAGTGCCACACGATGTTCGGCAGGCCCTGATCGAAGACCCGCTGGACCCGGTCCGGTGCCGGGTCAGGGTTCGGCCCGACAGTGGTGGTCGGCGGATGCCAGGTACGCGGGCTGATCCCGGCTATCTCGGCTTGCCGCATGCATTTCGCGACCGTCTTGACCGACACCGTCTCACCCTCCTCGCGCAGGTCGTGCAGGATCCTGGGCGCCCCGTAGGTGCCGTCCGAGGCCTTGTGATGGGCCTTGATCCGCACGGTCAACTCGGCCAGCCGCTGCTCCCGCGCGGTCGGGCCGGCAGCCTGGCGTCGGCGCCACTCGTAGTAGCGGCGCCGGTCCACCTCCAACAGCCGGCACATGCGGGTGATCGTGTAGTTCGCCTTCTCCGCATCGATCATCTCGAAGCACTCCTGCCGGGAGTGTTCTTCGCCGCGAAGAAGGGCTTGATATGTAGGTGATCTCGACTCCGGGTGGATGGCGGTTCGTGACGGGGTCGACGATGTGGTCGTCGTTCTCGTGGCTGGAGCTGTTGATGGAGTTGTTCGTGCCTGTCCTTGCCCGCTCGCGCGGCGCCGCTCCCGAGTTGGGTGACGCGCTGTTGGATGAGTATCTGCGGTTCACTGCGGCGCGGCTGCGTCCGAACTCGGTGACGGCGCAGGCTTTCGACTTGAAGGTCTTCTTTACCGTGGTGGGTAAGCGGCCGCTGGCCGTGGGGACTGCGGACGTGTTGGCGTTCATCGAGGCACAACGCCAGCCACGACGTGGTGGGAACGTGGTGCGCCTGTCCGATGGCGAGCAGGGGTTGGCGGCCTCCACGATCAAGCGCCGGTTGGCGACGGTGACCTCGTTGTTCGACTACCTCATCGCGCGTGGCGTGTGCGAGCGCCAGCCCGTCCCGCGATCGATCACCCCTAGGACACGGTCGCTGCGAGGGGCACCGCTGGTCCGGGCCCCGAAGCGTCTGCCGCGCATCCTCGCTCCGGGTGAGGCCGTCGCGCTGACGAACGCGCTGCGCACGCAACGGGACCTGGCGATGGTCACGCTCATGCTGCGCGCCGGGCTACGGCGTTGCGAAGTCCTCGGCGTGCGGTTCACCGATATCCAGCCAGGCGACCAGCGCGTGTTCATCTGTGCGGGCAAGGGCGGTCACGAACGGATCGTCCCGGTCGATCCGTTGTTCTTCACTCACCTACACGCCTACCTGTCCCTCGAGCGGCCACGCGACGGCGACGGCGAGCGCGTGTTCGTGGTGTTGAAGGGCCCCAACCGGGGTCGTCCGCTCACGGCGGCGGGGCTTGACGAGGTCCTCGCCGGAGCCCGCCGCCGAGCCGGGCTCGCTCATGCGACGTGCCACGAGTTGCGTCATACGTGCTTCACTCGCCTGCGTGAGGCTGGGATGAGCCTGGAAGCAATCCAGGCCCAGGCGGGGCACGCGAACCTCGACACGACTCGCCTTTACCTGCACTTGTCCAACGACTGGCTCGCCGACCAGTATCGCGACGCCATGACCGTGCTCGCCGACATCTACGACAACAACGGAGCGGTGTCGTGACCCCCTCTACAGGCCCAGTGAGTGCGTCCCCGGCGCCGACGTCATCGCCGGACCGTGCTGTGGCTGAGGCGGTCGACGTGCTGCGCTGGTTCGCGGACGCGTACATCGCGGCCGGCGCGACGCCCGCAGCCCGCCAGACCCGCCGCCAGGGCGTGGCTGGGTTCGACCGGCGTTTCACCACTCTTGCCGCTTGGAACGCGGCCGACGTCATGACCCGGCGGGCCGTACGAAGCGAGGTCATGTCGTTTGCCGCCCACGCTGCTGTGGCGACTGGCCTGTGTGTCGATCCTGCCTTCGTGACGGGGTCTGGATGCCGCTGGGGCGTCTACCTGCGTACCGCCTATCCCGACCAGTACGACCGGTTCAACGGCCAGGCCGCTCAGCTCGGGTTCTGCGACAAAGAGATCGGCCGCATGTGGACCCACCTGTCCCGCATTGCCGTGATCGCCGGTACGGGTCCCGACGCGCTCACCCCCGCCGCCTACCAGCGGGCACGAACAGTGTTCTTCGAGTCCGTGACCGCAGGCAAGGACGCCATCCCGCACAAGTCACTGTCCACCCCACTGTTCGGGCTCGACGCGCTCATGCATCACCGTGGCCAAGCACCCTCCCCGGACAAGCGACGACGCTGGATTCACCGGCCCGTCGCCGAAGTCGACTGGGACCACCTCGAAGCCCACGCCCCGGTCATGACCGCAACAATGCGTCGCTACCTGCATCAATGCTCCCTGTCACTACGCCCGGCGTCGGTCACCTTGTTCGACACCACGCTCCGCCAGTTCGCCGGTTACCTCATCCACCACCACAGCGCCGACCAGCACGGCACCGATCCCGGCGGCGACGGCGACGTTCACCTGGTGGTGCGGGTCGCGGACATCGATCGCGCACACGTCGAGGGCTACAAGACCTGGCTCGCAGCACGGCCGGGACACCGAGGCAAGCCGCTGACCAAGACGACCCTGGCCATGCGCATGGGCCACCTGCGCTCGTTCTTCACCCGGATCATCGAGTGGGGCTACGACGACGTCCCCGCCCGGGTACCCGTGTACCGCGACGACCGTCCCCGCCTGGACAAGCCACTTCCGAAGTTCCTCGACGACGCCCAGGCAGCCGCGTTCATGGCTGCCGCCCGAGCACTGCCGAACCGACTCGACCGGCTCATCGTGCAGACCCTGGCCCGTACCGGGATGCGGCGCGGTGAACTGCTCGGCCTCACCATCGACGCCGTCGTCCAGATCGGCACCGGCTATTGGCTGCGCACCCCCATCGGCAAGCTCCACAACGACCGGTACATCCCCTTGGACCCGCAGCTGAAGACCCTGATCGACGACTGGCTCGCCGACCGTCCCGACTGGCAGGCCAGCGACCTGCTCCTACTCGACCGGGGCCGCCCGATCCCACCGACCCGCATCGACAAGGCCGTCGCGAAGGCCGCATCCGGTGCCGGGCTCGGCCACGTCCACCCCCACCAACTGCGTCACACCCTTGCCACCCAAGCCATCAACCGCGGCATGAGCCTGGAAGCCATCGCCGCTCTGCTCGGACACGCTGACCTGTCCATGACCATGGTCTACGCCCGGATCGGGGACCGCACCGTCGCCGACCAATACTTCAACGTCACCCGCAAGATCGAGTCCCTCTACGCCACGACCACACCCACCACGACAGATGTCGCAAAGAGCGCCACCGGCACCAAGCGCGCAACAGGTGTGCGCCTACCCGCCGACGCGGCCGGACCAGCCATGACCAGCCTGCACGCTGAGGTAAGCAAGCGTCTACTCGGCAACGGCTACTGCGCCCGCCCGATCGAGCTCGACTGCCGCTACGAAACCATCTGCGAGTCCTGCACCATGTTCTTCACCACCATCGAACACCGCCCCACCCTGCAAGCCCAACGCGACGACGCCTGCGCCAAAGGCCAAACCCGCCGCGCCGAGGTCTACACCAACCTCCTCGAACGCCTCGATCAAACCCCCGCTTGACAGACATCACCCACATAAGCGGCCGACGTCTTCAGGATCTCGTTGGCCCGGCGCAACTCGCGAACCTCACGTTCGAGTTCGGCCAGCCGCTGCGAGTCATCGGTCGTCGTGCCGGGCCGCAGCCCGCCGTCGACCTCGGCCTGGCGCACCCAGTTCCTCAACGCCTCCGGATGCACCCCCAACTGATCAGCGACCCGTTTGATCGCCCCACGCGACGACTCCGGGTCCTTCCGCGCGTCGACCGCCATCCGCGTGGCCCGCTGCTGCAACTCCACGCTGTACTTCCTCGGTGCTCCCTTGACTCTCATCATCCTTCACAGGTTCGAGAGCCTCCATCAGACCCGGGGCGATTCAGACTGTCAGTTACGTCGGTGAACCAACCACTCCACCAATCAGGACGGGCGATCTACTGGTGGTGATCTCCGGATCCGGACGCACCGCCGGCCTGGTCAACATGGCGGAGAAGGCAAACACTGCTGGTGCTGCGGTGGCGACCATCACCACGGACCCGGCGGGGCCGATCGGACGGATTGCCGGCTCTTCATACCTGCGGTGGGTCGAGGGTGAGTCCGCCGCCGATGAGGAGCATCCGTAGCCGGTAGTTGTTGTGGTTGCGGAAGCCGCGGGCGATGCGGCGGTGGAGCTCGATCAAACCGTTGATGCTTTCGGTGCCGCCGTTGGATGCTCGGCCGGTGTCGAAGTAGGCCAGGAAGGCGTCCTTCCACTGGCGCAGGGTCCGACCCAGCCGCGCGATCTGGTCGTGCCTCCCGCTGCGCCGCGGGGATGGGACAGGTGGGGAAGCCGGCGACGACTTGCTCGGCGAGCTCGCGTCCTCGAGCCGGGTCGGGGTGGGCGTACGCGGCCCGCACCTTCTGGGCGCACTGCCAAGCAACGTAGACGGCGTCGTGCCGTTCATCAGCGCCGATGGCTGCAGTGAGGCGGGCGTGTTGCTTGTCGGTGAGCCGCTCGGCCGCACAGCGGAGGATGTTCCGGATCCCGTACAAGGGGTTGCCGGACCGGCCGCGGTGGCCGTGGATCTCCTGCTGGACGCGGCGGCGGACTTCATCGACAGCCCGGCCGGCGAGAGCGACCACATGAAAGGCGTCGAGCACTGCGGTGGCGTCGGCGAGTTTGTCGTCGATGGCGTTCTTGTAGCCCCGGAACGGATCCAACGTGGCGACTTCCACCCCAGCCTTGAACGTCTTGCCGCGTTGGTCGAGCCACGTCTTGTACACCGTGCCCGAGCGGCCCGGCACGAGGTCCAACAGTCGCGCGTGGACGCGTCCGTCCTTGTCACGGGTCAGGTCGACCATGCCGGTGAGTTCCTTCGGGCCGCGCCGGCGGGGGCTGACGTGGTGCCACAGGTGCTCATCCACGCCGAGGGTGGTCACGCCCGCGAACCGCGACTCATCGGCGGCGGCACGGGCCAGGATCGGCTCGATGCTGGTCCACACCGTTCGCCAGGTGGTGCCCAACTGGCGGGCCAGCCCGGCGATGCTGGCGTGCTCGCGTCGGACTTGTTCGGTCGCCCAGCGGCAGGCCCGGGTGGTGAGCATCGCGCGGGGCTGGGCGACCTGCTCGTCCTGCTCGGTGAACACCCCCACCGGACACGACGGCTCGGGACACGACCAGGTGCGCTTGCGCCACCACACCACGGTCGGTTCGGTGCGCCGAAGCAGGGTGTGTCGATCAGACGCACGGTCCGTCGACCGTGGGAGCCGGCCACGACCCCGCACGAGGGACAGCCCATCACCGTGGACGGCGACTCGACGGTGATCTGCAATCGGCCCGGGTCGCGCTCGACCCCGATGACATGGAGGCCGGGAAGGCCCACCAACAGGTCGCAGCGGTCACAGTAGGCATCGGACGCGTGGCAGCACGTCGTGCAGCCCGTAGGCTGGTTCATCGTCGAGGTCCTCGTGGGCAGGGAGTGTGGTAACTCCTGATCCTGAGGGCCTCGACCCCTACCTCAGCCCACCAGCCTCACCCGGCGTGTCGCCCACACCCACCGCAAGTACGAAGAGCCGGATTGCCTCGGCCCATCTCGCCTTGCCCGGCCAGACCCGCCTCGGCGCAGACAACCAGCCAACTGCGGCCAGGTCGATTCAGCCGGTCGGCACTCTCTTTGAGCAGCTGGCTTGGTTGGCCTGCGACTCCCTCGTCGTGCTGTTGCGCGAACGGACGGGCCAGTCCAATGACGAACTCATCGAACGCCACGCCAACCTCGAGTGATGGCGCAGCCTGCCCAGCTACGCGCGCCGACCCTCTCGTGGCCCGGCGCGCGTCGCGCAATTGGGCTGCGGCGGCGGACCGCTAAGGACGGATCACCTACCAGCACGGGGCTTAGTCGGAGCCAGGTCGTGGGCAGTCCCATCGTCACGATGGAGTTCGGCTATCAGTTCTTCGAGACCGTCACCGGTCAGCGAGTCGACGCAGAACACCTTGCTGGCGCCGGCGAGCCTGAGATGCCAGACGGCGTCGTCGCGGCGTCCCTTCGCCAGCCCGCATTTTGTGACGACCCCGATGACCTCACGGTTGAAAGCTGAGGAGAAGCCCGGCGGAAAGCGGGTGCCGCGCACGTCCGCGGCTTGCACCAGGACAACGAGATCAACCGCGTATGAGGCGTTGATCAGTGCGCTCTTGTAGATGCGGGACTCGAGGAACTCCCCGGGAGTGTCAACCACTCCGTGCTCGGTCTCGAGAGCCTGGGTCTTGGCGTAGCTGAGTTTGTGGCCATGCAGCCGCTGTCGCAGGGTGGTCTTCCCGACACCGACGCTCCCAATCAGCAGAATCGAGCGCACGCCAGGGCCTTACGTCCGGGTGATCGGGCAGGGCGTGAAGCCGAGCACGCCGACCAGCGTCTCTACCACGGCCTGCACACCGGCCTCGATGTCGGCGAGTTGTCCAACCAGGAGTAGCGAGCCCGAGAAGCGATCGACGTAGGCGAGTTCCACGTCCGCAGCCTTCGCGGCGATGTCCCCACCGATGATCGCTGCCTCGCCAGGGGTGAGTGTCATCACCGCGACGGAACCGGAGGCCTTGTCCTGAATGCCGATCTTCGGCAGGAGCTGCGGATCGGCATTGGCCATGATGTGTGCCAGTGTCACCTGTTTACCGGGCACGAACTCCTGGATGATCCGGGTCTTCTCGGTGTCGATCATTAGCCTTCCTTCGGCCCGCTGCGGGTAGGGCGGAGAGGTTGCCCACATGCTCACAACGGAAGTGGTTCCATCACAGGATCTGACGCAGGATCGCGGTCAGTTGAGCTGTTGTCGGCTGAACCGGATTGGTTGGTGTGCAGCGGTCGTTCAGCGCTGTGGTTGCGATGTCGTCAGTCGAAGCCTGGAGATCGGCGACCGAGACGCCGGCTTCGCTGATCCGAGCGGGCATGTCCAGTTCGGAGCGAAGTCGTTCGACAGCGCCGATGAGCGACAGGACCCCCGCCTTGGTGCTGCCGCTGGCCATGCCCATCAGGCGTGCCAGCCGGGCGTACCTCGCCGCGACCTTTGGCGATTCCGCTGCGTTGAACGCCATCACATGAGGCAGCAACAGTGCGTTGATCCGTCCGTGCGCCACCGGGTATCGGCCACCGAGCGCGTGGGACAGGCTGTGCACGATGCCGAGGCCGGCGTGGTCAAAGGCGAGAGCCGCCAGCGTTGACGCGTTGTGCATGCGCTCGCGCGCATCGAGATCGGAGCCGTGACCGTAGCAGCGGGCGAGGCTCTCGAACACCATCCGAACGGACTTCTCGGCGAAGGCGTCGGAGAAGTCGCTGGCGTTCGTGGCCACATAGGCCTCGAGACCGTGGGTGAGCACATCCATGCCCGCGTCCGCGGTGACCTTGGGCGGAACGCCCAAGACCGCGCGCGGGTCGAGAATGGCGACAGCTGGGCGCATGGCTGGCGACACCATGGCGATCTTGGCGTGCGTCACTTCGTCGGTGATCACCGAGAACGAGGTCACCTCCGAGCCCGATCCGCTCGTCGTGGGCACGACCACCAAACCGTGCTGCGCGGCACGGCCGACTTCAAGCGCAGCCTGATGCATCGCCTTGGCCGCATCGATTGGCGACCCACCGCCCAGCGCCACCACGACCTCGGGGTCGGCCTTCAGGTAGCACGTCGTCCCTCTTCCGACCAGCGCGACTGTCGGGTTCGGTTCGACCTCATCGAACACGGTGACCTGGGAGCCGAGCCTGGCGCGGGCCTTGCGGAACAGGTCGGTGGACGCCAGGAAGGGGTCCGTCACCAGGAACACCCGTTGATCGCGGTGCTTGTCCAGCGCTTCGAGGGCGTTGGCCCCGAAGCGGATCGACGTGTCGAGCTGGAATGTGGTCATTGTGAAGATCCTTACGATTCATCAGAGGCGGAGGCGCGTCGACGGGCCACGTTGGTCAACCGGCAGCGGCGAGCCGTTCGGCACGTTGTTGCTGCCGATATTCACCCGGCGTGAGACCGACATGCTTCTTGAACGTTCGAGAGAAATAGTTGGGAGGCTGGAACTCGAGTTCGGTGGCGATGCGCATGATGGGCTTGACGGTGTGTGTCAGCATCAGCTTTGCCCGCTCCAGCCGCTTGGCCGTCACATAGGCGGTGTGGCTCCGGCCGGTGTGCTGTTTGAACTGGCGAGAATAGTGAGATTCGGATATCGCCAGGTACTGTGCCGCTGAGGAAATAGAAAGGAACACCGTCGGGTCCTTTTCGATCTCGTTGAGGAGACTCGCCATCGTGCGGTCCTTCACCGCCAGTTTCGGTTCGACCAGGTCGTGCAGCTGGATCAGCAGCCGCTCGCAGTGAACTTGGCACTCGTAGCGGTTCATCGCAGCCCGGCGATTCCCATTGCGGCTCGCCACCGCGATCGTCATCTCCCGTCCGTACTGCGCGCCCTCGCGCTGGGCAACCGCGATCAACGCGTCCTCAAGGCTCCGCAGGTCGTCGCGGGGTACTTTCTGGCTCCATCGGGGCAGCAGACCGTCCAGGTAGGAGCCGAGTAGTTCGAGATTGCCGCCTACGTTCTGGGCGTGCAGATTGCGCCTGATGGCTACCACGTCAAGCTGGTCTCGCCGTCGGGCCGGGATCAGTGGGATCGGCCTGGAAAGGCCGTCGACCAGCGGAACCAGATCGGCCGTGGCTGCGACCGGCAGCCTCCCCAGGTTGGGCCCCGTCGTGACCAGGCCGCCGAAGGTGTGCGACCGCTTGGACAGGGTCTCGTTCACGAGCTGCGCAATCGCATTGGCGGCTCGGTGCAGCTTGTCTACGTCGATCGTCCTGATCTCGCTGGCCAGATGCTGCAGTCCAGGGTCCGCGCTCGGTGTGGAATGAGCAGCCAGCAGTTGCCGTAGGTCGTACTGGCCCCTGGTCAGGAGCACCTGTCCGGCTGCTACCGCGCCGAGGAACTGGTTGCCCATGATGATGGAGACCGAGAAGTCGACCAGCCCGGCGTGGCACTGGTACACCACAGGCTTACCTTCGAGCGAGCTCTGGAACCCACCGTGCGCGTCGCAGCCGTAGCAGAGTTGCCTGGTCGCCGGGTTGTTCCTCAGGAACTGGCACAAGTCGGTGAAATGGGACGGGTCGGTTACCGGGGCGCCGGTGGAGTCCACGGTGATGACACCGAGCCCGGTGTCCGCCGCGAACTCGTCCTGTATCTTCTGGAGGCGTTCGACGTCGACGAGGTGACGGAGATCGAGAGCGCCGTAGTCACCGTCGCCCAGAACGATGTTCGACAATGCTCATCCCCCTTTGATCTTGGCGTTCTCAGATTCTCTTGTTGACACCGGCAATGCGGCGGTGACAATTCGCAGGCGTACGCTGGCCCGACGGTGACAGCGGTACACCTGGTCCCGGACCCCGGAACTTTGTCGCCATCTTAGGCAGACCTTGCCTCCCATCTCTAGGGGCGGCAGATACTGAGGGCGGCTTTGTGTAGCCGCTTGCGCAAATCGTGTCCCTCGATGCTGCTACTCTTCCCGGGAGGTCATCAACCGGCCTCGCTAGACGAAGGAGTCCAACATGCAGGATGCACTGGGCATGGTCGAGACCAAGGGGTTCGTGGGCGCGGTCGAGGCCGCTGACGCGATGGTCAAGTCGGCGAACGTGCAGCTGATCGGCAACGAGAAGGTCGGAGCCGGCTTGGTGACGGTCATGGTCCGGGGCGACGTCGGTGCGGTGAAGGCGGCCACCGACGCCGGCGCGGCGGCAGCGGCAAAGGTGGGCGAGCTGGTCTCCGTCCACGTGATCCCGCGCCCGCACACCGATGTCGAGAAGATCCTTCCCGGCGCGAAGTGAGCTGAACGATGTCTGAGGACCTGGTCGACAAGGTCATGGCGGAAGTCATGAAGAAGGTGTCGCCTCGGTTGGGAGAGGGCGCGCTGTCAGCACAGCCCGCCGTCACCGAGTTCGTCGGTACGAACCGACTCGGTGATTCCATCGGCCTCGTCATTGCGAACGTCGACTCCGACCTTCTCGCGATGATGAAGCTGGAGCGGGAGTACAAGTCTCTCGGGATCCTGGGCGCCCGGACGGGTGCCGGCCCGCAGATCTTTGCCGCCGATGAAGCCGTCAAGGCGACCAATGCCGAGGTGCTGAGCATCGAAATGGCCCGTGACACCAAGGGCGGGGCCGGTCACGGCTCGCTGGTGGTGTTCGGGGCTGAGGACGTCTCCGATGCCCGCAGGGCCGTTGAGGTCGCGCTCACCGAACTGGACCGTACCTTTGGTGACATCTATGCCAACGACGCGGGCCACCTGGAATTCCAGTACACCGCGCGTGCCAGCTATGCGTTGCAGAAGGCATTCGGCGCCCCGCTGGGCAAGGCGTTCGGTATCACCGTCGGGGCTCCGGCCGCGATCGGCGTCGTGCTCGCCGATACGGCCGTCAAGGCATCGACCATCGACCTGATCGGCTACTCCAGCCCGGCGCGGGGAACCAGCCTCACCAACGAGGTGATCGCCGCGTTCTCCGGTGACTCCGGTGCCGTCCGGCAGGCGATCATCGCGGCCCGAGAGGTCGGCATGCCACTACTCGCGGCGCTCGGGACACAGCCCGAGTCGGCCTCCACCCCCTACATCTAGGACGAGCCATGAGGTCAAAGAGATTCGAAATACTGGACGCGCGTCCAGTCAACCAGGACGGCTACGTCAGCGAATGGCCCGAGGTGGGCCTGATCGCCATGGACGGTCCGAACGATCCCAAGCCGTCGATCAGGATCGAGAACGGGGAGATCGTCGAACTCGACGGCAGGCAACGTGCCGACTTCGACATGCTCGACACCTTCATCGCCAGCTACGGCATCAACCTGGAGCGAGCGGTGGAGGCGAACGCGATCGACTCGGTGCGCCTGGCCCACATGCTGTGCGACATCAACATCCCACGCCATGAGTTGATCCCGTTGACCACGGCCCTGACGCCCGCGAAGGCCGCCGAGGTGGTCTCCAGGATGAGCGTGCTGGAGATGATGGCCGCGGTGACCAAGCTGCGTGCCCGCAAACGGCCGGCCATGCAGGGGCACGTCACCAGCGTGACGGACAACCCGGTGCAGTTGGCCGCGGATGCGGCTGAGGCCGGAATCCGCGGCTTCGCCGAGGAGGAGACCACCGTCGGGATCGTGCGCTACGCGCCGCTCAACGCGCTCGCTGTTCTGGTCGGTTCGCAGACCGGCAGGCCGGGAATCCTCTCCCAGTGCGCGGTGGAGGAAGCCACCGAACTCCAGCTCGGGATGCGCGGGCTCACGTCCTACGCGGAGACGGTCTCGGTCTACGGCACCGAAGCGGTATTCATGGATGGCGACGACACCCCGTGGTCGAAGGCGTTCCTGGCTTCCTGCTACGCCTCCCGTGGCCTGAAGATGCGGTTCACCTCCGGCACCGGCTCCGAGGTGCAGATGGGATTCGCCGAGGGCATGAGCATGCTCTATCTCGAATCCCGCTGTCAGTTCATCACCCGGGCGGCCGGTTCGCAGGGCACTCAGAACGGCTCGGTCTCCTGCGTGGGTGTGGTCGGAGGAGTGCCACAGGGCGTCCGTGCCTTCCTCGCAGAGAACCTGATCGCGATGATGCTGGACCTGGAGTGCGCCTCCGCCAACGACCAGTCGATGTCGCAGTCCGATCTGCGGCGGGTTGCGCGGTCGCTGATGCAGTTCGTGCCCGGCACTGACTTCATCTGCTCCGGCTACTCGACGGTGCCGAACTACGACAACATGTTCGGTGGCGGGCACTGGGACGCCGAGGACTTCGACGACTGGCTCATCCTGCAGCGTGACATGCGGGTGGACGGTGCGTTGTCCCCGGTGTCGGAAGAGGACGTGATCGCGATCCGCCGGAAGGCGACCCGCGCCATCCAGGCAGTCTTCAAGGAACTGGGGTTGCCCGAGATCACCGACGCCGAGGTGGAGGCGGCGACCTACGGACACGGCTCTCGAGATCTCCCCGCCCGCAATGTGGTGGAGGACCTGGTGGCGGCCGACGACCTGATGAAGCGCGAGATCACCGGTCTCGATGTGGTGCAGGCGCTGATCCGCAGCGGCTTCGATGACGTAGCTGAGGCAGTGTTCAACCTGATCAAGCACCGCATGGCAGGCGACTACCTGCAGACCGCGGCCATCTTCGATGGTGATTTCCGGATCGATTCGGCAGTGAACAACCCCAACGACTACGCGGGCCCGATGACCGGCTACCAGATGTCGCCGGAACGCTGGGATCAGATCAAGACGATCCGTCAGGCCGTCAGCCCGGAAAGCATCTGAGGTGACAGTCATGGATCAAGCCACACTCAAGAGTCTGGTCGAGCAGGTCATCCGTGAGGTCGTTGGTGGGACGGCGTCGGCACCGAACCCCGTGACGGCTGCTGGCACCGCGGCACCTGCGGCGAACGTCGGCGAACTGCGGATCGTGGAAGCCGGAGACGCTCAGCGCGGAACCGACCCGAAGGAGGTCGTCATCGCGCTCTCGCCGGCGTTCAGCACTGGGATCCACCGGACCATCATCGGGATTCCGCACGCCACGGCGCTCAAGGAGCTCTGTGCCGGCCTGGAGGAGGAGGGCATGAGGTACCGCTTCGTGCGTATCTACAAGACGGCCGATGTCGGTTTCGTGGCGCACGAAGCGGCCAAGTTGTCCGGCTCCGGCATCGGGGTCGGAATCCAGTCCCGCGGGACGACGGTGATTCATCAGAAGGATCTGCCGCCGTTGTCGAATGTCGAGTTGTTCAGTCAGTCGCCGCTGATCGACGAGGCCACCTTCAGGGCGATCGGCAAGAACGCGGCCCGGTACGCCAAGGGGGAGAACCCCGAGCCGGTCCCGGTCCGCAACGATCCGAGCACCCGACCGAAGTACCAGGCCATCGCGGCGCTCCTGCACAACAAGGAGACGACGTTGTGTGATCCGTCCAAGAAGCCGCAAGCGCTTCAGGTAACCATCGGCTAGGAGGGCAAGGTCATGGATCAAGAGGAACTGATTCGTCAGATCATGACCGAGGTCATGAAGAATCTCGGCAGCGAGAACCAGGTTGCGTTCGAGAAGAAGCCGGTGCCGGCCGGAGCCACGGTGGGCGTAGCCGACTATCCGCTGGCCGAACGACGCCCTGAGCTGGTGCGCACCGACAGCGGCGCGCGACTGGCCGAGCTGACGTTCGAGCGGCTGAAGTCGGGGGACCTGAAGCCGTCGGATTTCAAGATCTCGGCTGACACGCTCGAGCTGCAAGCGCAGGTGGCCGACGATGTCGGACGCGGTTCGCTGGCTCGCAACCTGCGCCGCGCGGCGGAGTTGGTTGCGGTGCCGGACGATCGGCTGCTGGCCATCTACGACGCCCTTCGGCCATACCGGTCCACCAAGAAGGAGCTGCTGGATATCGCCGCCGAACTCGAAGGTACCTACGACGCGAAGGCCGCGGGGATATTCGTCCGCGAGGCCGCCGAGGTCTACCAGGCGCGTGGCCGGCTGCGAGTCGACTGAGCACGTGCTGACGGGCGTGGAGGCGGATACCCGCCGCCACGCCCGTCCTCCCAGGAACCAACCTGCCGCCGTGGCCGGGGAGGTTCCCCATTGATGACCGACCGCACCAGAGAGGAACCCGTGAAGCTGATCGCCGGGATCGACATCGGCAATGCGACCACTGAGGTCGCACTTGCCGAGGTTGACGGCGCGGACCTACGGTTCGTGGCCAGCGGCACCATCCCGACAACGGGCATCAAGGGCACCGATGCCAATCTGACCGGTATCTTTCACGCCCTGCAGGATGCGGTGAAGGCGGCCGGGCGCTCGCTCTCGGACCTTGAACTCGTCCGGATCAACGAGGCGGCCCCGGTGATCGGCGACGTCGCGATGGAGACGATCACCGAAACCATCATCACCGAGTCGACCATGATCGGACACAATCCGGCGACGCCGGGAGGGCTGGGGATCGGTGTGGGCGTAACCGTTCCCATCGACGAACTGTCCGCGGCGCCGCCGGGCTCGTGCATCGTCGTGGCCGGCCGGACCCACCCCTACGACGACATCGCCCGCCGGCTCAACGAGGCTACCGCCGAGGTGGCCGGTGCGATCCTGCAGTCCGACGACGGCGTCCTGGTCCACAACCGGCTCAACCGCAAGATCCCGATCGTCGATGAGGTGCACCTGATCGAGAAGGTCCCGCTGGGCATGCTCGCGGCCATCGAGGTCGCCGAGGCCGGACGAATCGTCGAGACCCTGGCGAACCCGTTCGGCATCGCGACCCTGTTCGGGCTGGACGCCGAGGACACCAAGCAGGTCGTGCCGCTCGCCCGCTCGCTGGTGGGCAATCGATCCGCGGTAGTGATCAAGACTCCCCAGGGGGACGTCCAGGAGCGGCGCATCCCGGCCGGCAAGCTGACCGTGCACGGCGCTGCGAGCCGGCTGGAAGTGGATGTCGAACGAGGCGCCGAGGAGATCATGTCGGCGGTTGGTCGGGTGCGCCAGGTCAACGACGTCACCGGCGAACCCGGCACCAACGTGGGCGGCATGATGGAGAAGGTGCGCGTCACCATGGCGCAGCTGACCAACCTTCAGCCGCGGGACGTGAATGTCACCGATCTGCTAGCGGTCGATACCCAGGTACCCCGGCGGGTGGCCGGCGGAATCGCCAACGAATTCTCGATGGAGGCTGCGGTCGGCATCGCGGTCATGGTCAAGACCGACCGGCTGCAGATGCAGCGGATCGCGGCCGGACTCGAAGCCAAGCTGGCTGTCGCGATCGAGGTGGGCGGGGTCGAGGCCGACATGGCCATCCGCGGTGCGCTGACCACGCCGGGCACCGCCGCGCCGATCGCGATCCTCGATATGGGAGCCGGTTCCACCGACGCTTCCGTGATGCGGGCCGACGGAACCGGTGAGTCGATCCACCTGGCCGGGGCCGGCAACATGGTGACGCTGATGATTCAGTCGGAGTTGGGCCTGGAGAACTTCGAACTCGCCGAGGATCTCAAACGCCACCCGCTGGCCAAGGTCGAGACGGTGTTCAACATCCGGCACGAAGACGGCACGGTGCAGTTCTTCGAGGAGCCGCTTCCGCCTGAGGTCTACGCGCGGGTGGTCATCCTCAAACCTGAGGGAATGGTGCCGCTCGATCTTGATCTGCCGGTGGAGACCATTCGTCAGGTGCGGATCCGGGCGAAGGAACGCGTCTTCGTCACCAACGCCATTCGTGCGCTCCGCCGGGTGAGCCCGACCGACAACGTACGCGACATCGACTTCGTCGTCTTGGTCGGTGGCTCGGCGCTCGATTTCGAGATCCCGCAGTTGGTCACCGCGGCACTGGCCGAGTACCGAGTCGTCGCCGGGCGCGCCAACGTGCGGGGCACCGAAGGTCCGCGTAACGCGGTCGCGACCGGGCTTGCTCTCAGTTGGCAGGAGCAGTCATGACCAAGCCGACGCCTCCGGCCATCGCACTGCACGTTCACCTGGACGTGCCCGAGACCGCGCTGACCGGTCTGCTGCTCGGCATGGAAGAGGAAGGAGTGCCCGCGGAGGTGACCCGCCGCGACGAACTCAACCCGCTCGCGCTCGCCCACGCTGCTTCCCTCGAGTCCAGGCTGGGAATCGGGGTCGGTGTCGCGCTCGACTACGCCGTGGTCACCACCGAGAAGCTCCCTGAAGGGCGGCCGTACATCGCGGAATGGCTGGGGGTCAGTGACCGCATCGTCGGATCCAACGCCGCTCGAATCGTCAAGCGCATCCCGCTGCGCGCCACCACCAGAGAAGGGAATCACCATGCAAGCCTTGGGGCTGATTGAGGTTGTGGGGCTGACCGCTGGCCTTGAGGCGGCCGACGTCGCGTGCAAGACCGCAGATGTGGAGTTGGTCGGCTACGAGCTGGCCAGGGGCAGCGGCTACGTCACCATCAAAGTGCTCGGCCAGGTCGGAGCGGTCAACGCCGCTGTCGCAGCCGCTGTCTCCGCGGCGGGACGACTCAACCAGGTGGTGAGTTCACTGGTCATCCCGCGGCCGGCCTCGGGAGTGGGGTCTCTGGTCCGGAATGCCGCGACGATCGGGTTCGACCCGGTCCCGGTGGTCGATACCCCGGAGGAAGCGGCGCCGCCGCCGGAGCCGGCAGCTCCGTCGGAGACAGCCACTCCGGCGGAGACTGCCCCTCCGCCCGACACCGAAGTTGAGGATGCCGCCGACACGCCGGATGTGGAGACGCCCCGCAGGGGCGCCGCACGAAGCGCTGCACCGAAGGCTGGCGCGCGACCGGCACCCACCCAGAAAGGAGACCAAGCATGAGCCAGGCGCTCGGCATTATCGAGACCAGGGGCTTCGTCGGCGCCGTTGAGGCTGCCGACGCCATGGCCAAGGCTGCGAATGTCAGCCTGATCGGGTCGGTCCGGATCGGCTCCGCGCTCGTCACGGTGCTGGTCCGCGGCGATGTCGGAGCGGTCAGGGCGGCCGTGGACGCGGGTGCCGCAGCGGCGGAACGGGTCGGTACCGTCGTGGCTCGCCACGTCATCCCGCGGCCGCACCGCGATGTCGAGAAGCTCCTGCCGAGGTGATGACCATGCCCGGGACACTTCTGATCGATGAGATCGTCGAGCGAGTTCTGCAGAGAATCGCCGAGGCGGACCCCGCCCAGACCATCGTCGGGATCTCCAACCGGCACGTCCACCTCGACGATGCCGACTTCCACACCCTCTTCGGCTACGCCAAGCCGACGGTGAAGAAGTACGTGCGCCAGCGCGGCGAGTTCGCCGCAGAGGAGACAGTAACCCTGCACGGACCCCGGGGCCACATGGACCGGGTTCGGGTGATGGGCCCGAACCGTCCGGCCACCCAGGTGGAACTCAGCCGTACCGACTGCTTCGCGCTCGGCGTGGCAGCACCGATGGCGCAGTCGGGGAATCTGGCCGAGGCCGGGCCGATCGAGATCGAGGGCCCGGTCGGCCGGGTGGTGAAGGCCCATGCGGCGATCGTCGCCGGCCGTCACATCCACATGGGCCCGGACGATGCCGCCAGGCTGGGCGTCAAGGACCAGGACCGGGTCAGCGTTGTCTTCGGCGGCGAGCGCGGCGGTCGGCTCGACCAGTTCCTGGTGCGAGTGAAGGAGAGCTTCCTGCTGGAGTTGCACCTCGACACCGACGAGGGAAATGCGATCGGCGCCCGGACGGGGGACTACGTGACGATCTGCGACGTGCCCCGGCGGACCTCACCGTAGGCGTGACAGTGGACGAGCGGGAACTGCGCGGGCTGATCCGCCAGATTGTGTCGGACATGCTGCAGCCGCGGCGCGGTCCGAACGCGCTGGTGCTGTTCAGCGGTGCCTCGCTCGGCTTCGAGGCGGCGTTGGGCTCCCTGGCGCGACTCGCTCCGGAGATGGGTCTCGACTGGATCCAGACCCCGGCCGCCGAGCACATCCTGGATCAGGACGCGATCGCCGCCTCGGGGATGACCCCGGCCAGCCAGTCGCTGGTGCAGGCGCATGACGTGCTGATTGTGCCCACCGCGACAGTCAACCTGCTGGCAAAGGTCGCCCACGGTGTCTGTGACTGTCTGGCGTCGAATGTGATGGCGGAGTTCATCATGAGCAACAAGCCGGTCGTGGTGGCCGTGAACGCGGCCTGCCCGGACAGCGCCGACAAGCGGGGCTGGTTCCCGGACATTCCCCCGGGCTACCGGGATCTGTTGCGGGGGAACCTGGAGCGGGTGCGGTCGTTCGGGGTCCGGTTGACCTCGGCCGAACAGCTGGATCGGGCAGTGCGGCGGCAGCTGACGAAGACAGCTTCGCTGCCCAGTGACGCCAAACAGGAGAATCCCGTAATCAGGTGCACCGAGCCGGTGGTACATGAAGCCCTGCTCCGCGCGGTCCCACCGGGCACCGTAGTGCGTCTCGCGCCGGCCGCGCTGATCACGCCGCTGGCTCGGGAGACCGCAGCCGCGCGAAGTATCGCCTTTGAGAGAGTGAGCTGACGATGTATCTGGCCAAGGTGATCGGCAATGTTGTCTCCACCAGCAAGGATGAACGGCTGGTGGGCTTCAAGCTCCTGCTGGTGAGGCGGCTGAACGAACTCCACGAGCTAGTCGGGGTGCCCGAGGTCTGCGTCGACACCGTCGGTGCCGGCAGTGGCGAGACGGTCATCGTCACGAAGGGATCCTCCGCCCGGTTCGCCGCGGACCGCCAGAGCAGCCCCATCGACTCCACGATCGTCGGGATCGTGGACACCGTAGAGATAGAGGCCTAGCCATGCCCGCGGTCTACACCCGCACCGGTGACAAGGGTGACACCGGCCTGTTCGGCGGTTCACGAGTGGCCAAGCAGAGCCTCCGCGTGGAGGCCTACGGCACCGTGGACGAGGCGAACGCCGCGCTCGGCGAAGCGAGGGCGGTGTTCGAGCCCGGTCGCTGGCGGAACCATCTGCATGCCATCCAGCTACGCCTGTTCGTGGTGGCCGCCGAACTGGCCTCCGACGCCCAGGGCGCGGGCCAGTTGGGCAACACGATCTCCGCCGCCGACGTCGCCGGCCTTGAGCGGCTCATCGACGAGTGTCTGGAGATCACCGGCCCGCAGCGGGCCTTCGTGGTGCCCGGACGCGACCCGCTGTCCGCCCGGCTTCACCTGGCGCGCACCATCGTGCGTCGTGCTGAGCGCCGCACCTTGACGTTGGCCGAGCAGGAGCCGGTGCGACCCGAGCTGGTGACCTACCTCAACCGGCTTTCGGACGCGGTCTATGCCTTGGCCCGGCTGGCCGAGACCTGGCACGATCGCGCCCGGGTCGAGCGGGCAGTCCGCGATGCCGTAGCCAAGCTGCTGCCTGGCGAGGCCCCGCCGGCGGGTGACCCGGAGCCGGCGACAGCCGGGCTCACGCTCGACCTGGCCCAGCGGCTTGCCGCCGCCGCCGAGCAGGCGGCCCAGGCTCGTGGGGTTCCGATGGTGATCGCCGTCGTCGACACTTCGGGGAACCTTGTCCTTCTCCACCGCATGCCCGGCTCGCTGCTGGCGAGCCTGGAACTCGCACCGAACAAGGCATGGACCGCGAATGCCTTCAAACAGAGCAGTGCGGCCGTCGGTGCGCTCGCCGCACAGGGTGGGCCGTTGCCGGGCCTTGCCAGTGGCAACTCGGGCCGGGTCGTCCTCTTCGGCGGCGGTGCGCCCCTGGTTACCCAGGGCGCGATCGTGGGCGCCCTGGGCATCTCCGGCGGCACCGTCGAAGAGGACATCGCCGTGATGAACGAAGCAATCAACAGCGTGATGGGAGTACAGGAATGACGATTGACACTGCTCAGCTCGTTGCAGTTATCCGAGAGGTGCTGGCCGAACACGACGGCGGGCCACTCCACGCCGCTGCGCCGTCCGCGCCGCGGCCCGGCGTCGAGGGCGACGGTGTGTTCGCCGACATGGACGGCGCTGTCAACGCTGCGGCGGCGGCTGCCCAGGCGTATCGCCGGTGCACGATGGCCGACCGGAGACGCTTCGTCTCTGCCATTCGCGAGGTCATGCTCAAGCCGGAGAACCTCGACTACATGTCGGTCCAGGCCGTGATCGAGACCGGAATGGGCAACGCCGAACATAAGTACCTGAAGAACAAGGCCGCCGCAGAGGGAACCCCCGGGGTCGAGGATCTGGAGACGACGGCATGGTCAGGCGACGAAGGCCTCACCACCGTGGAGTACTCCGCCTACGGCGTGATCGGCGCGATCACCCCGACCACCAACCCGACGGAGACGGTCACCTGCAACTCGATCGGCATGCTCGCGGCAGGCAACGCCGTGGTGTTCAGCCCCCATCCCCGGGCCAAGAACCTGACTCTGTGGCAGGTCCGGCAGTTGAATCAGGCGCTGCGCGCCGCCGGTGCGCCGGAGAACCTGATCGTCACCGTCTCCGAACCGTCGATCGAGAACACGAACAAGATGATCGCCCACCCGGGCGTGAAGATGCTGGTGGCAACCGGTGGACCGGGGATCGTGAAGACGGTGCTCAGTTCCGGCAAGAAGGCGATCGGCGCGGGCGCCGGCAATCCGCCGGTCGTGGTCGACGCCACCGCCGACATCGGGTACGCGGCCAAGTGCATCGTCGATGGTGCGAGCTTCGACAACAACGTGCCGTGTACCGCCGAGAAGGAGATCGTGGCCGTCGACGCGGTGGCTGACCTGCTCAAGTTCGAGATGGTCAAGCGAGGTGCCTATGAGGCCTCTGCCGAGGAGGTGCGCCGTATTGAGGCGCTCGTCCTGAACCAGAAGCGAACCGGTCCGGACACCGACTGGGTGGGAAAGCCCGCGGCCGAGATCCTCCGCGCCATCGGCGTCGAGCCGCCGGCAGGCGTGCGGTTGATCGTGTGCGAGGTGGACGCCAGTCACCCGTTCGTGGTCCACGAACTAATGATGCCGGTGATTGGGCTGGTCCGGGTGCCAGATGTGGACGCGGCCATCGCGCTCGCTGTCGAGTTGGAGCACGGCTACCGGCACACCGCGGTCATGCATTCGAGGGACGTCAAGGCCCTCACCCGGATGGGACGAGAGATACAGACCACGATCTTCGTGAAGAACGGACCCTCGTTCAACGGCCTCGGTATCGGCGGCGAGGGCTTCCCGACCTTCACCATCGCAGGCCCGACCGGCGAGGGACTGACCCGGACCCGCAACTTCGCAAGGGTGCGCCGGTGCGTCCTGATCGGAGACCTCAACGTGCGCTGATGCGCCGCGGGCGCGGGATCGCCTCGGACGCCGGATGCCGGGCTCTCTGCGGTGCGATCGGTCAGCGGGCGCGTTCCGATCGGGAAGGGGCTCCGCCAGAGTGCCCGGCATCCGGTTACGGGTGGCCGAACGAAGGGTCAGGTGAGGAGTCAAGGAGTGTCGGTGAGTATGGAGTCGTCAATCCCTGTGGCCAGCGAGCCGGAAGCGGCCATTCGTCGCTTCGCGGAGCTGACCCGCACTGGGGCGGTTGATGAGCCGCGCGGCGAACCCAGGCTGGGCATCGACCTCGGCACCGCGAACATCGTGGCGTCCGTCGTTGACCAACTCGACCGCCCGGTTACCGGAGCCTGGCTCCACTCCACCGTCGTCCGGGACGGCGTCGTGGTGGACTGGGTTGGTGCGACCAGTGCGGTCAGGAGCCTCGCCGCAGAGGTCGAGCATCGGCTGGGCTTTCGGTTCACGAGGGCATCGCTATCGATCCCACCGGGCATCAGCCAGGGCGATATCCAGGTCTTCCGCAATGTTGCGGAGGCTGCCGACCTCGACGTCGAGTGTGTCGTGGACGAGCCGGTGGCGGCTGCCCGGGCGCTCGGGATCACCGACGGCTGTGTGATCGACATCGGCCACGGCACCACTGGGGTGTCCATCCTGGCCGGAGGCGAGGTGGTCCGCTCAATGGACGAGGCCACCGGTGGCCACCACATGACCCTCGTCGTCGCCGGCCGCCGCAAGATCGACTACGACGCGGCTGAGGCGGTGAAGAAGGATGCCGCGGAGTACGACGGTGTGCTCAGCCTGATTCGGCCGACCCTGCAGAAGATGGCGTCGATCGCGGCGTCTGTGCTGGGTGGACAGGACGTCCCGGTGGTCTATCTGGTCGGCGGCTCGAGTTCTTTCCCCCACGCTGCAGAGGTGTTTACCGCCTGGCTGGACCTGCCGGTGATCCGGCCGGCTGAGCCGCTCTTCGTCACCCCTCTCGGCATTCCCATGCGTGGACCCGCGGGTACACGTCAGCGAGCAGGCTAGGAGGTTGCTAGACCTGATTGCAGGAGCTTTGGGCCGCCGCCGGCCACCGTCAGCCTGCCCGGCCGCTCCGCTGGTCGATGCGTTGGCACACGAGGATCTGACGCTCCTTGAGTCGGTTCTGATGAATCGCCCCGGGTTTCGTGGAGGCTCGGTTAGTTGGTTCCGGCCTCGGTGAGGACCTGGTTCTTACGGTAGTGCTGGATCGTGGTTGTTGCCCAGTGGTGGGTCTCGTACTCGGCGGGTGGGACGAGTCCGATTTCGCCGTGGAGGCGTCGGTGGTTGTACCAGTCGACGTACTCGGCGACGGCGATCTCGACGTCGACGACCGACTTCCAGCCGCCGGTGGGTCGCATCACGGGGTTGCGGCGGTGACGCCCGATCAGTACACGTTCCTGCTCAACATGGCTCAGATCATCGCGACCATCTGGCTGGTTCTCGCTTTCACCACAATCCCGCGGCGTCGCGCCTACAGACCGGACGTCACCGACTGGTTGGTGGCGACGCTGCATGTTCTTGTTTTCGGTGCCGCAGCTTTTGCGGAGATTGAGATCGTAACGGTCTTGACGGCGTTCGTGGGGGGAACCGAGATCCCTCGTGATATCGCCCAGTTCGTCGTGGAGGTGTCCTCTTAGGTAGTGACGCTGGAAGTCATCGTGGTGATGCTCGCATTCATGTTTCCCCGGTTGGCTAGGGCGTGTCTCCCATATGTTGAGTGAGGCTCGCGGCAGTCTGGTCGGGTGAGGTCGACGGGTTCGCGGTATCGGGTGTTCACGGATGAGCAGTGGGAGCGGATCGAGCCGCTGCTTCCCTCGAATGAGGGGCGCCGCGGTCACCCGTTCGGCGACAACCGTCGGGTCGTGGAGGGGATCGCGTACCGGTTCCGCACGGGGATCCCGTGGCGTGATCTGCCTCGCGACGAGTTCGGTCCGTGGCAGACGGTATGGAAGCGGCACCGTCGTTACGCCGGCGACGGCACCTGGGATCGGGTGCTGACGCGGATCCTCGCTGAGGCGGATGCGGCGGGGAAGATCGACTGGGCGGTGTCGGTGGACGCGACGATCGCGCGTGCGCATCAGCACGCGACGAACACGACCCGCCCGGAGCAGGACACAGGGGGCAGGATCGAATTACAGGAATCTGCCCTGGCAGGAGGTTGAACCGCCGGGGCACGGTATCGGCCGCTCCCGCGGCGGACTGACGACGAAGATCCACCAGGCCGTCGACGGCCACGGGCGGCCGTTGGCGATGATCGTCACCGGCGGTCAGCGCAACGATGGCGCGATGCTTGCCGAGGTGCTCGCGCAGATCCACGTCCCGCGGGCGGGCGCGGGACGCCCGCGCACCCGCCCTGATGCGGTGATCGCAGACCGTGCCTACGCGACCGGCGTGATCCGCAGCGAGCTGCGCCGCCGCGGGATCAAGGCCGTCATTCCCGACAAGCGCGATCAGGCCGCCGCACGGAAACGGCGCGGCAGCAACGGCGGCAGACCGCCCGGGCTCGACGCCGACGCCTACAGGGGCCGCAACGTCGTCGAGCGATTCTTCGCTCTCGCCAAGCAGTGGCGCGGCATCGCGACCCGGTACGACAAACTCGCCATCACCTACCGCGCCGGCGTCACCCTCAGCGCCATCCTGACCTGGCAACGGCTATTGGGAGACACGTCCTAG
>NZ_JBUZNQ010000013.1:0-25552 GCF_055326325.1 Tessaracoccus zhenghani
GCCTCGATGGAGTGCTCGGCCACCTACGCGGTGACCCAGGCCGATCTGGACGCGGGTTCTGTGGACAACACCGCCACCACCGAGGGCACCCCGCCTGCCGGTGAGCCGGTGACCGACACCGACGACGAGACGGTGCCGGCCAGCCAACTGCCCGACATCGATCTGGTCAAGACGGCGAATGTGGAGACCTACGACGCGGTGGGTGACGTGATCACCTACACGTTCGTGGCCACCAACACCGGCAACGTGACGCTGACCAATGTCACCATCGTCGATCCGCTTCCCGGTATGTCCGGGCTCACGTGCGTCCCGGCCCAGCCGACGACGTTGGCTCCGGGTGCCGCCATGGAGTGCTCGGCCGCCTACGCGGTGACCCAGGCCGACCTCGACGGCGGTTCGGTGTACAACCTCGCCACCACCACCGGCACCCCGCCGGTGGGCGACGAGGTCACCGACACGGACGACGAGACCGTGACCGCGGCCACCGAGCCGGCGATCATGATCGTCAAGACCGCCGACGTGGCCACCTATGACGCGGTGGGTGATGTGATCACCTACACGTTCGAGGTGACCAACACCGGCAACGTGACGCTCGACGATGTCACCGTCACAGACCCCCTGCCAGGCCTCTCCGCGCTGGTCTGCACTCCGGTCCAGGGCTCGTCCCTCGCGCCGAACGCGACTATGGAATGCAGCGCCACCTATGCCGTGACCCAGGCCGACTTGGACAACGGTTCCGTCGACAACACGGCTACCACCACCGGCGCCCCTCCGGTTGGTGACGAGGTGACCGACTCGGACGACGAGACGGTGCCGGCGACGCAGTCGCCCGCGATCGACCTGGTCAAGACGGCGGATGTGGCGACCTACGTCGCCGTGGGTGACCTGATCACCTACACCTTCGTGGCCACCAACAGCGGCAACGTGACGCTCACGGACGTGGTTATCACGGATCCGCTCCCGGGTCTCTCGGGCCTCACGTGTGATCCCGCGCAGCCCACCACGCTGGCGCCCGGGGCCTCCATCGAGTGCACGGCGACCTACGCGGTGACCCAGGCTGATCTGGACGCCGGTTCGGTGGACAACACCGCCACCGCCACTGGCACCCCGCCGGTGGGTGACGACGTGACCGACTCGGACGACGAGACGGTGCCGGCGACGCAGTCGCCTGCGATCGAGCTGACCAAGGACGCCGACGTCGCGACCTACGACGCGGTGGGTGACGTGATCACCTACACGTTCGTGGCCACCAACACCGGCAACGTGACGCTCACAGACGTGAAGATCTCTGATCCGCTGCCGGGGCTTTCGGACCTGACGTGTGTTCCGGCCCAGCCGACGACGTTGGCTCCGGGTGCCTCGATCTCCTGCACGGCGACCTACTCGGTGACCCAGGCTGATCTGGACAACGGTTCGGTGGACAACACCGCCACCACCACCGGCACCCCGCCGGTTGGGGACGACGTGACCGACTCGGATGACGAGACGGTGCCGGCGGCCCAGCTGCCCGACATCGACCTGGTCAAGACGGCGGATGTGGCGACCTACGTCGCCGTGGGTGATGTGATCACCTACACCTTCGTCGCCACCAACACCGGCAACGTGACGCTCACTGATGTGACGATCACCGATCCGCTGCCGGGCCTCTCGGCGCTGGTCTGTGCGCCGGTCCAGGGCTCCACCCTGACACCGGATGCCACCATGACCTGCACCGCGACCTACGCGGCGACGCAGGCGGATCTCGACGCCGGCTCGGTCTACAACCTGGCCACCACCGAGGGCACCCCGCCCGTGGGTGAGCCGGTGACCGACACGGACGATGAGACAGTCACGGCTGCCGTCGAGCCGGCGATCCTGCTGGTCAAGACGGCTGATGTTGAGAGCTACGACGCGGTGGGTGATGTGATCACCTACACGTTCGTGGCCACCAACACCGGCAACGTGACGCTCACGGACGTGGTCATCACGGATCCGCTGCCGAACCTCTCGGCACTGACCTGTGATCCCGCGCAGCCCACCACGCTGGTGCCCGGGGCCTCGATCGAGTGCTCGGCCACCTACACGGTGACCCAGGCTGACCTGGACGCCGGTTCTGTGGACAACACCGCCACCACCGTCGGTACGCCGCCGGAGGGCGAGAATGTCACGGACTCGGATGACGAGACCGTCCCGGCCACCCAGTCGCCGTCGATCGAGCTGACCAAGGACGCCGACGTGGCGACCTACGACGCGGTGGGTGATGTGATCACCTACACGTTCGTGGCCACCAACACCGGCAACGTGACGCTCACGGACGTGGTCATCACGGATCCGCTGCCGAACCTCTCGGCACTGACCTGTGATCCCGCGCAACCCACCACGCTGGTGCCCGGGGCCTCGATCGAGTGCTCGGCCACCTACACGGTGACCCAGGCTGACCTGGACGCGGGTTCTGTGGACAACACCGCCACCACCGTCGGCACGCCGCCGGAGGGCGAGAATGTCACGGACTCGGATGACGAGACGGTGCCGGCCACCCAGTCGCCTGCGATCGAGCTGATCAAGGACGCCGACGTGGCGACCTACGACGCGGTCGGTGACGTGATCACCTACACGTTCGTGGCCACCAACACCGGCAACGTGACGCTCACCGACGTGGTCATCACGGATCCGCTGCCGAACCTCTCGGCACTGACCTGTGATCCCGCGCAGCCCACCACGCTGGCGCCCGGGGCCTCGATCGAGTGCTCGGCCACCTACACGGTGACCCAGGCCGATCTCGACAACGGTTCGGTCGACAACACCGCCACCACCGAGGGCACGCCGCCCGCCGGTGAGCCGGTGACCGACACCGACGACGAGACCGTCCCGGCCACCCAGTCGCCGTCGATCGATCTGGTCAAGACGGCCGACGTGGCCACCTATGACGCGGTCGATGACGTGATCACGTACACGTTCCTGGTGACCAACACCGGCAACGTCACCCTGACTGATGTCCAGGTGACGGATCCGCTCGAGGGCCTCTCGGCGCTGGAGTGCACGCCGGCGATGGGCGCCACCCTGGCTCCGCAGGAGACCATGGAGTGCTCTGCCACCTACAGCGTCACCCAGGCAGACCTCGACGCCGGTTCGGTCGACAACACCGCCACCACCACCGGCACCCCGCCGGCCGGCGACGATGTGACCGACACCGACGACGAGACGGTGCCCGCCACCCAGACCCCCGCCATCCAGATCGTCAAGTCTGCGGACCTGACGAGCTACGATGCGGCCGGCGACGTGGTCACCTACACGCTGACGGTGACCAACACCGGCAACGTGACGCTGACCAATGTGACCGTGTCCGACGAGATGCTCGCCGTGGATGCCGCGGCCTGTGCGGCGACTCTTGTTCCGGGAGCGAGCTGTGAACTCAGCTTCGAGTACACCGTGACCCAGGCCGACGTGGATGCGGGCAGCATCTACAACCTGGCGTCGACCACGGGTACGCCTCCCGGCGAGAACCCGCCGGTCACCGATGACGATGACGAGACCGTGCCCGGGGACCAGTTCCCGGCCATCGAGATCATCAAGACCGCTGACGTCGAGTCGGTGGACGCTGTCGGTGACGTGGTCACCTACACGCTGACGGTGACCAACACCGGCAACGTGACGCTGACCGACGTGGTGGTCTCCGACGAGATGCTGGACATCGAGAACGCGCTGTGCGCCGAATCCCTGGCCCCTGCCGAGCAGTGCTCGATGGAGCTGGAGCACACGGTGACGCAGGCAGACCTCGACGCCGGCGAGATCGTCAACGTCGCGACGACGACGGGTACGCCTCCTGGCGACAACCCGCCGCCCACCGACGAGGACGACGAGACCGTCGTGGTCGACCAGCTGCCGGCGATCTCGCTCGACAAGTCGGCGGACAAGGTGCAGTACGTGGTCGTGGGTGAGGTCATCACCTACAACCTCCTCGCCACCAACACCGGCAACGTCACCTTGACCGACGTGGTGATCAGCGACGAGATGTTCAACCTGACAGACGTCCTGTGCGCCGAGTCGCTGGCTCCGGGGGAGCAGTGCCTGATCGAGCTCAAGCACACCGTCAGCCAGGGCGACATCGACGCGCGGTTCGTGCACAACATCGCGGTCGTCGAGGGCACCGCCCCCAACGGTGACATCGTCACCGACGAGGACGACGTCCTGGTTGAGTCTCCGGAGGTCGTTCCCCCGACGACCGGCATCGAGATCGTGAAGAGCGCCGACGTTGCCGGCCCGGTCCGGCTCGGCGACAAGATCGTCTACAGCTTCAAGGTGACCAACACCGGTGAGGCGACGCTGACCGACGTCAGGGTCGATGATCCGAAGCTGAAGGCGGCGGGCATCTCGGTGACCTGCCCGGTGACCGAGCTCGCGGCCGGCCAGTCGACCACCTGCACCGCTTCGGCGGCCTACGTGGTCACCGCGGCAGACGTGGCGGCGGGCAAGGTGCTCAACGTCGCGACTGTCACGGGGCTGACACCGAACGACACGCCGGTCACGGACCAGAGCGACCACCAGGTGCCGGCGCGCCCCGCTCCGGCCCCGAAGCCGATCGTCAAGAGCGGCGACCCGACGGGCATGGGGACCGATACCGGTCTCATTTTGACCGGTGTCGCGCTGCTCCTGATGGCCGGTGGAGCTACCGCGATGGCGACGAGGAGCCGTCGGCGTAGCTGAGTTGTGAGCCTCCGGGGCGGGTATCGTCCCCCCATCCCGCCCCGGAGGCCCGCCTGGTTCGCTCACCACGGATCAGAAGGACCGCCCCCGCGCCTCATGGCGCGGGGGCGGTTCTGTTGACGGGTCGAATCCGGTGGGTCAGGTGTCGAGGTGCGTCATCGACACGTTGGTCAACCGCACCTGGGGCATCGTCTCCGCGCCCCGGCGCAACAACTCGGCGACGGCCATCGACGCCACCACATTGGGCGACTGGGCCAACAGGGCGTCGAGATCCGCCCCGGGCGTCTGCTCCCCCTGGTAGCCGATGTCCTCGCCGCGCATCGTGGCGGCGTCCACGCGGTCTGCGAGGTGTTGCCTACCGATCGCCTTCGCGCCTTCCGGGTCCATCACGTCGATGGTGAACTCGAGCCTCATGTGGTGTTTCGTCATGGCGTCCCTCCGGTGCCCGGCTCAGCCGAGCGTGCCGGCCGGCGCCGAGCGTGCGTTGAGGACGCAGCGGCTGGCGGCGTCGGGGATCTCGGTCTCGAGCGTGAAGTCGAGGGTCTCCCCGGCAGGAACAGCCGCTTCCTGGAACACCTTGACCGACAGCGAGCTGCCGCTGCCGTCCTTGCCGAGCCAGATGACGGCCACGACGAGGTCTCGGGCCTCGTCGGCGGTGTTGGTGACGGTGCCGGTTGCCTCCACCGGGCCAGCCTCGAGGCCGCATTCCTCGAGCTTGACGTCTGCGGCGATGCCCGCCTCCTCGGCGCCGAGGGCGGGGATCTCCTCGCGCTCACCGTGCGCAATGGGCGACGGTTCCACCGCGGGGGTGGAGCTCTCCATGGGTTCTGCCGACGGCGACTGGCCGTCTGCGGTGACCGCCGTCGTGCTGGTCGCCGACGAATCGGGCGTCGGGCCCTCTTCTCCGGCCCCGGTGCAGCCGGTGAGGATCACACCGGAAAGTGCCACGGCAGCGAGTGTTCTGCGGAAATCCATGTCAGTAGCCCCATCTCATCTTGGTTCCGTTTCGGCTTCAGACTACTGCACCTTGTACCCTCGCCGTCGTGGAGAGAACGGTGGCCGTACGGTGAGCATGGTGGCAGGGTTGCGCCGCCTGTTCGCGGACACCAGACCCTTGCGGACGCCGGATTTCCGGCGGTTGTGGACGGCGAACATCGTGACCGTCATCGGCGCCCAGCTCACCGTCGTGGCGGTCCCCGCGCAGATCTACTCGATCACCGGATCCTCCGGCATGGTGGGGCTCACGGGCCTGTTCGGGCTCGTGCCGCTGGTGGTGTTCGGGCTCTGGGGTGGTGCCTTGGCGGATCACCTGGACCGGCGGCTCCTGCTGGAGGTCACCACGCTGGGCATGGTCGTCACCTCGGCGCTGTTCTGGCTCCAGGCCTTCCTCGGCATGGGCAACGTCTGGTTGCTGCTGGTGCTGTTCGCCGTGCAACAGGCGTTCTTCGCGATCAACCAGCCCACCCGCACGGCGATCCTCCCGAAGCTCCTGTCCGAGGACCAGCTACCCGCCGCCAACGCGCTCAACATGACGGTGATGTCGGCCGGCGCGATCGCGGGGCCGCTCGTGGGCGGGGCCCTCATCCCGGTGCTGGGCTACTCCTGGCTGTACTTCGCGGACACCCTCACGCTCTTCGCGACGCTCTATGCGGTGTGGAAGTTGCCCCCGCTGCCCGTCGACAACCCCCAGGGCGCCCCCGGGCTGCGCTCCGTCTGGGAGGGCCTGGCCTACCTCACCGGCCACAAGATCCTGTTGCTGAGTTTCCTGGTGGACCTCATCGCGATGGTGTTCGGCATGCCGCGCGCGCTGTTCCCGGAGATCGCGCACGTGGCGTTCGGGGGCCCAACCGAGGGCGGGACGGAGTTCGCGCTGCTGTTCGCCGCCATCCCCGCCGGAGCGGTGCTGGGCGGGGTGTTCGGCGGATGGGTGTCGCGCGTCCAGCGCCAGGGCGCCGCTGTGCTGTGGGCGGTGGCAGTGTGGGGAGTCGCGATGACCGTTGCCGGGCTGGCGGTGGGGCTGGCGCCGTGGGCACCGAACGCGATGCTGGCCTTCATGTTGGGGGCCCTCGTCGTCGGGGGCGCGGCCGACATGGCCTCGGCCGCCTTCCGGCAGACCATCCTCCTCGCGGCCACGGACGACGCCCGTCGCGGGCGGCTCCAGGGTGTCTTCATCGTGGTGGTGGCCGGTGGGCCCCGCATCGCCGACGTGGTGCACGGTGGCGCCGCGGAGGCCGTCGGCCCGGCCTGGGCCACGGGCGGCGGTGGGCTTCTGGTGCTGGTCGGCCTCGCCGTCGCCGCGCTGCTGTTCCCGGCCTTCCGGCGCTACCGCGCAGGAACGACGACGGGGTGAGACCGGCCACCTCGGCCGGCCCCACCCCGCGGGTCATGCTCAGACGGGGGCGCCGTCGATCACGAGCCGCCAGTTGTCCTGGAAGAACTGGCTCTGGTCGATGACCTGGTTGGCCACCGCCCAGTCGATCAGCAGTTGACGGATCTCCTGCATCTCGTTGTAGACGACCGGGGCCGAAGCGATGTGCGGGAAGTTGCCGCCGCCGCTCCGGCGGTAGTTGTTCACCGCGACGACGAACTGCTGGTCGTCCGCGACCGACACGCCGTCGAGGGTGACGTCCGAGATGCGCGATCCCACCGGCTGGGTGAGGTCGATCTCGTAGTCGACGCCCGAGAGGATGTCGTAGTTGTAGTCCCACACCTGCTGGCCGTCGTGGACGACGGAGGTGTGGAGCTCGGGATCGAACGTGGCGCCGGAGGGCAGCTGCGCGAAGTACTTGGCGGAGAACTCCAGGTAGTCACGGATCTCGGCGCCGGTCATCACGACGGCCTCCAGCGTGTTGTCGTAGATGTAGAGGCCGGCCATGTCGCGGATGGTGACGTCACCTTCAGGGAACACCGCGGTGCGGCTGAACGGGGCCGCGATGCTCAGCACGGGAAGGTCGCCGTGCTCGGTGCCGGCCAGCGCCTGCTGCACGGTCTGCGTCTGCACCATCTGGATGTAGTCGATGATCGCGGTGTCGCGGTAGCGGCTCTCGGTGGCGGGCAGCTCGGCCAGCGAGGTGGCGATCGTGGTGTTCACGTAGTCGACGGTGGTGGTGTGGGCGTCCTCGAGTTCGGCGAGGAATTCCTCGTCCGGGGCGAAGTCGCGGGAGTAGATGGGAGCCGCGTCGGCAGAGACGACGGTCCACTGACCGCGGACCTTCTGCAGGTCGAAGGTCAGGTCGCTGACGCCGGAGGCCCACCAGCGAGGCTGGGTGAGCAGCACGTCGCGGCCGGTGACCTCGTTGGTGATGCGCTGGACCGGGGCGTCGCGGTGCGTGTGCCCGAGCACCATGGCGTCGATGCCCGGCACCTCGCGGGCGATGTCGGCGGCCGGGTTCTCGTCGCCCAGGCCGGTGGCCTCGGTGTCGTAGCTGGACAGCCCGACGCCGGCGTGGCTGAGCACCACGACGATGTCGGCGCCGGCCTCGCGGACCTTCGGCACCCAGTACTGCGCGGCGTCCACCATGTCGGTGATGCGCACCTCGCCCTCGAGGATGGCCTTGTCCCAGATCATCGAGCCGGGAGTGGTCAGGCCGAGGAAGCCGATGGTGACGGGCTTGTTGTCGCTCACCTTGCGCGTGACCAGCTCGAACGGCTGGTAGGCGGGCTCGCCGGTCTCGGCGTCGACGACGTTGGCGCCCAGCACCGGGTGGGCCGCCTCGTCGATGTAGGCGTCGAGCAGGTCGAGGCCGTAGTTGAACTCGTGGTTGCCCAGGTTTTGCGCGTCGTAGCCGATGTGGTTGAACGCGTCCGCCATGGGGTGCGTGTCGCCCGTGACGGTGATGGGCTCCTGCTTGGCGTAGTACGTGGTCAGCGGGGTGCCCTGGAGGAAGTCTCCGTTGTCGACGACGAACACGGAGTCCGCACCGCGCTCCTCGCGCACAGACTCCACGATGCTCGAGACCTGCGCGAGGCCGATCTCGTGGCCCGCCCGCTCGCTGTAGGGCTGGTTCGAGAAGTAGTTCCAGTTCTGCACGTTGCCGTGCACGTCCGAGGTGGCGAGGACGGTGACCTGGGTGGTCTGCTCGCTGCGCGGATTGGGTGCGGCCGTGGCGGGCGTCACGAGCGTGACGCCGAGCGCGACGGCGGCCGCGAGCGCGATGGGAGTGCGCATGTTTCTCCTTGTGAGACAGGGGTCGGGACCCTCGCAGCGTAAGCTCGCCCAGGCTCACTTCCCGGCCTCGTCAGCGGGAATTCATCCAACCTTCACGCCCTCGTTCCCTGGGTGCGGGCGGTGTCGTCCTCCGGGTGCCCGGCGAGCCTCTTCTCCAGCCGCTCGCGCCACCGTGGGGGCAGCAGTTCGGAGCGCAGGAGGCGGCGGGCGCCGTCGAGATCCTTCTTGTCGCGGTTCATGACGCGGGCCACCTCGGCGACGGTGGGCTCCGCGGGGCGTTCCAGGAGTTCGACGGCATCGCCGGCGGCCACGATCCCGGGCTCCAGGACCCGGATGTACCACCCGGACCAGCCGGTTTCCTGCACCTGCAGCACGAGGTCCTTGACGCCCCAGCGTTGCGCCAGTTTCCAGCAGGGGGAGCGCGGCTGGCTCACCTGCACGACGGCGCCGCCGAGACGCCACGTCTCGCCCAGCACGACGGTGGTCTCGTCGGGGCCTGAGCCGGTGAGGTCGCCGAGGGTGACGTTCTCGAAGAAGCCGCCGTCGGGCAGGGTGAGGCCCTGTTCGGCGGCCCAGCGGGGATAGTGGTGGCCGGCGTAGAGGAGCGCGGCCTTCTCCGGGCCGCCGTGCACCGCGGTGTCCGCCTGCGCGTCGCCGTCGAAGCCCAGCGGGCCGAGGCGGACGGCGCCGTCGACCGGGCGCTTCACGGCGGCGCTGCGCACCTCGCGGCCGTCCCAGACGTGGGTCTGCGCGCGGCCCACCCGGACGGCGTTGACTCGGGCGAGGAGATCCATGCCCTCACGATAGGCGCGGGGTGGCCATCAGGTCATGTTGTCTGCAGAGGATCGACGCTTCCTGGGCCGCGCCGTCGAACTGGCGGAGGCCGCGCTCGTGCGGGCGCTGCACCAGCGCCGGGTGCGTTCCTGAGTTTTATTCCGCGGGCGGGGGTTTTCCGCCCTCAGCAGACGGGCTAGGAGAGGCGCGGTCCGTCCGCTTAGGCTCCACGTCCATGAGCATCATCGGATTCCCTGACCCGGTCAATGAGAAGGCGGCGCGCGTCGTCGCCGCCGGTGTCTGTGCGTCGGCCGTGCTGGTGCTCGCCACCGGTTGGCAGTGGCTCGTCCCGTTCATGGCCGTGGGCTTCCTGCTCCGCGTGCTGTCCGGTCCGCGCTTCAGCCCCCTCGGGCTCCTCGCCACGAGGGTGGTCGCGCCGCGGCTGGGGGAGCCGGTGCTGGTCTCTGGGCCGCCGAAGCGCTTCGCGCAGGGCATCGGGCTGGCCGTCACCACCGTCGCCTCCCTGCTCGGCCCCGCGCTCGGATTGGCGCCGGCCGCGTCGGTGCTCATCGGGGTGCTGGTGCTGTTCGCCTTCCTGGAATCCGTCCTCGGCTTCTGCGCCGGCTGCTGGCTGTACGGCCAGCTGATCCGGGCCGGCGTGGTGCGCCAGGACAGCTGCACGAGTTGCGCCGACATCTGGGCGCCGCGTCAGGCCTGATCACACGGGCGCCGCCGGGGGAAGCCCCTCGGGCGCGGCCCCGAAAGTCGCCTGGTACCACCGCACATAGGCCTGCACCGCCGTCGGGAGCGTGGCGAAGATGCGGTCGTCGCCCACCCTGTCGATGAAGCCCGTCCGCTCCAGCTGATCCCGCGTCTCCTGCTTCACGCGCGCCATCGCGAACGAGATGCCCCGGGCCTCGAGGTTCTCGCGGAGGAGCTCGAGGGTGTCGACGGCGGTGAGATCCCATTCGGTGTTGGCCTCCGCGTTGAGCAGGAACCAGTGCACCGGCTGTTCCGCCGTCTCGACCGCGTTCTCCGCGCGGGCGAGGAAATTGTCGGCGTTGGCGAAGAACAGCGGCGAGTCGTAGCGGTAGACCACCAGGCCGGGCACCTGCCGGGCGTCGGGGTAGTCGTCCACGTCGTGCATCCCGGGCAGCTTGGGCACGTAGCCCAGCACGCCGTCGTGGGGACGCGAGATGCGGCGGATGAGGTCGAGGATCGACAACCCGATGGCGATGCCGATGCCGATCAGGATGCCGGTGACCAGCACGGCCGCGATGGTGACCAGCATCAGGATGAGCTCGCTGGTGCGGAAGCGGGCGATGCGACGCATCTCCGCGAGGTCGACGAGGCGGGTGGCGGCGTACATGACCAGCGCGCCCAGCCCCGCCGTCGGGAAGGAGGCGAGCACCGAGCCGGCGAACAGGAGCACCGCCACCACGCTGCCGAGCGCGACGAGCGAGTGGAGTTGGGTGCGCGAGCCGGCGGAGTCGCCGAGGACCGTGCGCGAGTTGCTCGACGAGACGGGGAAGCCCTGGAGGAATCCGGTCAGCACGTTGGCGGTGCCGAGGGCGAGGAGTTCCTGGGAGGCGTCGATGCGCTCCCGGCGCTTCACCGCGAAGGCCCGGGCGGTGAGCACGTTGTCGGTGTAGCCCACCACGGCGATGCCCAGAGCGAAGGGGAAGAGCGCCCAGACGGAGAGGTCGCCGAGCGCGGGCACCCGGGGGGCGGGCAGGCCGCTGGGGACCGGGCCGATGGTCTCGAGGCCGAAGCGCTGCAGGTTGAAGAACGCGACGGCGGCCGCGCCGAGGAGCAGCGCGATGAGGGGGCCGGGGGCGGTGGGGAAGAACCTGCGGGCGAGGAACAGCAGCACGAGCAGGACGAGGGTCAGGGCCGCCGTCGGGAGATGGGCCTGCGGCAGTTGGGTGAGGAAGGACCAGGCCTCGTTGACGGGCCGCTCGCCGGAGACGTCCAGCTTCGTGACTTTGCCGAGTTGGCTGAGGATCATCAACACGCCGATGCCGGCCATGTAGCCCACCAGAACCGGCCGGGAGAGGAGGTCGGCGAGGAAGCCCAGCCTCAGCAGCCAGCCCGCGAGGCAGACCAGACCGACCGCGATGGCGAGGATCGCGGCCACGTCCGCGTGCCGTTCAGGGCCCACGGCACCCACGAGGGCGGCGATCCCGGCGGCCGTCATCAACGCCGTCGACGCCTCCGGGCCGATGGACAGCTGGCGGGAGGTGCCGAGGGCGGCGTAGACCGCCAGCGGGATGAGGATCGCCCAGAGCCCCGCGACGGTGGGCAGTCCCACGATGGCTGCGTAGGCCATCACCTGGGGGACGAGGTAGGCGGCCACTGTGATGCCGGCGACGAGGTCGCCTCTCAGCCACGGCCGCTCGTAGCGGCGCAGCACCGCGACACCGGGGAGGAACCTCTCCCAGCCACGCCGCGTGTCGCCCATGGCCGGAATCTACCGCTCAGGACGCCAGCCTTCGGGCGGATCCTCGCCGACGACACCGTCGACGGCTTCGCGGAGGAGATCGGCGTGCCCCGTGTGGCGGGAGTACTCCTCGACGACGTCGTGCAGCATGCGGCGCAGTGTCATCTCCACGCCCCAGACCCGGCCGAGGTGGACGGTCTGGTCGAGGTCGCCGTCGAGGAGGAGGTCCGCGATCTTCTGGCGGGAACGGGCGACGGCGGCGTCGTAGTTGGCGTAGAGCTCCTCGGGGGAGTCATCGGCGGCGGAGGTGAACGGCCAGTTGCGCTCCTCCTCGCTGGACAAGTCCAGCGACGCCCACGGTTCACCCGGGTGGCTTCCGTCGATCGCCCAGGTGAACTTGGTGGCCTCCACCTGGGTGAGGTGCTTGATCAGGCCGCCCAGCGTGAGGATGGAGGCGCCGATCCTGGTGTTGAGGGCCGCGGAATCCAGGCCGTCGACCTTCCACCGGAACGTCCAGCGCATGCGGTCGAGCGAGCCGAGGAGCTGCTCGACATCGGTGCCCGCCAGAGGCGGTTCCCAGGGGGTGAGGTCTTCGTCGGCCATGACAGCAGCCTAAGCCGCACGCGGTGCCGGCGGTAGGCCCTGAGGGGTATCCCCGGGCAGGAAAGGCCTGCCCGGGGACGGTGGTCAGGCGGACATGTTGCTTCCGGATTCCAGCAGGCTCTTGAGGTCCGAGAGCACCCACGGCCAGCCGCCTCCACCCTGAGCGGGGTCGTGCCCGCCGGCGAACTCGGCGCCGGTGCCGGGTGCCGCGCTCAGGTCGTGCGTGAGGACCACCTTGGTGAGGCCGCCCGGGTACTCGGTGAGTTCCCAGGTGAGGCGGGTGGGCTCCAGGTCCTGGTGCCAGGTGGGCTGCCAGGTGAGTTCGAGGCGGTTCGGCGCGTCGACGCTGATGACCTCACCCTCGACGGCGACCTCGCCCATGCCCATGGCCTTCATCTCGTCGGTGGAGAGGTTGCGGTAGCGGCCGCCGGTTGTGAGATCGACGTCGACGTCGCCGCCGTAGCCCCATTTGCGCGTGTACTCCGGAGTGGTGATGGCCTCCCAGACGGTGGCCTTCGGGGCCTTGATGTAGATGGTGTAGACCTGCAGGTCGCTCATGATTCGTCCTCTGGTTCGAGTCGGTGCTTGAGGTGGAGGAGGCCCGCGGCGATCTCCGCGCGGCCGGTGTACTTGCCGATCCACCGGTTGTGGATCTGCTGGATGGGCACGGGGTTGAGGAAGTGCAGCTTCTGGCGTCCCCGCCGGACGGGGGTGACGAGATTGGCGGCTTCGAGGACGCGGAGATGCTTGGCGACTCCGAAGCGCGTCATCTCGACGTGCTCGTTGACGACTTCTTCGAGCTCACCGAGCGGGCGGCCGTCCCGCTCGAAGAGGGCGTCAAGGAGGAGCCGGCGGATGGGATCCGCCAACGCCTTGAACACCAGGTCGTCGTCCATACCGGAACATTAGGTGACTAGTTGGTCACCTGTCAATGGTCCTCCAGGACGTGGCGGGGAGGCGCGGGTTGCGCCACTCGCGGTAGCGGGCGACCACCTCGTAGACCATGGTGCGGAGCTTCCACCGCCAGCGCTCGAGGGGCCGGAAGTCGTCGGCCGGGGCGAGCCTCGCGGCCATCGCCGGGTCCTGGCGCAGCAGGAACTGGCGGGCGCGCCAGGCGTGCATGGGGTCCGACACCAGACGGATCACGTCGTGGTGGCCCACCAGGGGTGCGGAGAACTGCAGGTTCTGCCACGTGCTCAGGGCTTCCTCCTCCAGCACGATGAGGCTGCCGGGGATGCCCTGGGACTGTGCGTAGGCCGCCATGGCCGAGGCTTCGCTGGTCCCCGTCTTCGCCGTCGTGCCGGTGAAGACCACCATCGTGACGCGGGGATTCATGGTGCGCACGGCGATGTCGACGCGCCACCGTTGCAGCGGGTGGAGGGAGCCGTCGGGGTGGGTGGGGCAACCGAGCACGATGAGGGCCTCGGTGGTCTTCGGGCCGGTGCGTGGCCGGCCGTAGTTGCGGGTGCTGGCCCAGCAGTGGGCCACCTCGGGTAGCGCCACCAGGGCTGTGCCCATGCCAACTGCCACCGACACCCATCGCTTCATGCGGCAAGCCTAGGCCGGTGCAGCCTGGCCCAGCGGACGGAGCGGCCGTGGGCCCGCGCCCAGCCGAGGGGGCTGCCGTCGAGGGCGGTCTCGGTGGCGAACCACTCGTAGAGCCGGTCGATCGGCTCCGATTCCAGGAATCGGCTGCCCCTCATGTCGCCCTGCTCAATCCAGCGTCGCCGGGCCGGGGTTCTGCCAGTGGCGGTGCAGCAGGGCGATCTGTTCCGGCAGGATGCGGGAGACCGAGAGCTCGGGCAGCGCGTCGACGGCGAACCAGCCGATCTCGCTGGTCTCGTCGCTGGTGTAGGCCAGGTCGACGGGGGCGAGGGCCTCACAGACGAACAGCATCTTGTAGCAGTGGTGGTCCAGCGGCGGCTGGTGCCCCCAGACCTCGCGGTCCAGGACGGCGGCCAGGTGCCCGGCCCGCACGGCGACGCCGGCCTCTTCGAAGACCTCGCGCTCGATGGAACCGCGCGGCGTCTCACCCACGTCGCACCACCCGCCGGGGAGCGTCCAGAGGTCGTCGTCGAGGATCTCGCGGACCAGCAGGACGCGGCCCTCGTCGTCGAACACCGCGCCGCGCACGTCGATCTTCGGCGTGGTGTAGCCGGCCGTCGAAGCCACTTCCCGGTCGAACGGCGGGAGTTCATCCCGCGACACCATCTGCAGGAGGTCGCGGCCGATCTCCGCCACCCGATGGAACCGCCCGATGTCGAACTCGTCCGTGCAGTAGGCCAGTGCGCTCTCCGAGATGGCGGTGAGCTCCATAGCGATGCGGTGCAGGTCCTGGGACGCCGTGTTCATGCTTCCGACCGTAGCGGGTTGTGTGTCCGCCTCGACGCGGCGACAGGCCAAGGTCGATGGCCTGGCTGGTCATCCTGTCGTGAGTCAGCGAATGATCAGAGATCGGGTTCCTCCTGGGCGATGCGGTCCTCGATGGTCTCCTCACCGGGCTCATCCAGGTGCAGGGCGTCGTCGACAGGACGCTCGAGGTTGTCGGGAGTCATGTCGGCCGCGTCCTCACCTTCGTCGATGAGATCCTGGGTGCTGAGATCCTCACGGATCACCTCGCGGTGCTCGCGCGCCGCGTCGTCGATCCGCTGCGCGAGCAGTTCGTTGTCCTGATCGGGGTCTACGAAGTTCTCTGGGGCCATGTCATCAGTGCTCATGCTCCACCCTGACAAGGGGCGTTGACTGGTCGCATCCCCCTTGGGGGTAGAGGTCGACCGGCGGGCTGGGCCCGAGTGCCGAAATATCGAGGGAGGTTCCTGCCACATCGAGCGCACTTAGCGGGATGTGGCAGGAACCTCCCTCCAAATTCAGGCAGCTACCAGCTCGTCGATCTGGTTGACCGCCTGAGTGGCGCCCTCCTCCATGCCCATGTCCAGCACGGTCTGCAGATCCTCGGCCGACTGGTAGACGGTGGTGGCCACCAGCCTCGACCCTCCGTCGGTGGACTCGAAGCGGAAGGTGTTCTCGCCCACGGGGAGGTTCTCTTGCGGGGTGAAGTCGTCGTTGGCGAAGCCGTCCAGGAAGCGGAAGCTCTGGCCGTCGTTGACTTCCTTGATGTCCCAGTAGCCGTGGAAACGCTCGCCCTCGGGGCTGGTCATGTAGTAGTTCATGCGGCCGCCGGGCGTGAGGCTGTGATCGACGAACGTGGCGGGGTATCCGGGCGGGCCCCAGACCCGCTCGAGCTGGCGAGGATCTGCGTAGATCTGCCAGAGTCGTTCGACGGGTGCGGCGAACTCGGCGGTGAGCGTCAGGCTGTGTTCGTCGAGATTACGGGAGATGTCGGTGACAGGCATGGTGTCCTCCTCGGGGACGGTCAGTGGGTGCCTGGGGATTCACGCAGGAGGTCGTCGATCCGCGCCACGCGTCCGCGCCAGATGTCCTCCAGCTCGTCGAGCATGGAGGCGACTGATCTCACTGCCTCGAAGTCGCCGCTTGCGAGGGCCTCGCGCCCTTGGCGGCGCTTGGTGATGAGGCCCGCGCGTTCAAGCACGGCGACATGTTTCTGGACGGCCGCGAAGCTCATGTCGTACTTCGCTGCCAGGACGGAGACGGAGTGCTCACCGGCGAGGACGCGGCGCAGGATGTCGCGCCGGGTCCTATCCGAGAGCGCGTGGAACAGCGCATCTGCGCGATCCTCGTCCGTCTCAGCCATGACACCAATCTACAACCATCTGGTTGTATGTCAAGGGCGAATTGGCTGGCTTCATGCAGCCATCGTTTCCCGGCGAACCGATAGCGCCTGGGCGCTAAAGTGTCCTCGTTGTCCGGTGGGCGACTGGGGTAGGGGGACCGACAGTGAGCGTCGACATTGAGGCCGTGACCACAACACAGCCAACGGGAGTCCGCGCGGCTGGAGCAGGTTCTCTAGCCGTTCCCGTTGTTTTCGCTTTGACGTCGTTCGTCGGCGCCGGACTGCTCTTCGTCGTGCAACCCATGGTGGCCCGGCTCGTCCTCCCGCAATTCGGCGGCTCATCGACGGTCTGGAGCACCAGCAGCCTCTTCTTCCAGGTGGTGCTCCTGGTTGGCTATCTCTACGCCCATGCCAGTACGAAGACGCTTGGCGGAAAGAGGCAGCCTCTGCTGCACGTCGCACTCCTGCTGCTGCCCTTGATGGCGCTACCTGTCGCGGTTCCGGAAGTGGTGCAGGTGGACGGTTCGCCCGTGTTGTGGCTCCTGCGCACGCTCGCTCTCACCATCGGCCTGCCGTTCGCGGTTATCTCGACGACTGGACCGCTCCTGCAGAAGTGGTACTCCTGGACCGTCGGCCGACGATCTGAGGACCCGTACTTCCTGTTCGCCACCAGCAACTTGGGGAGCTTTGGAGGGCTCTTGGCCTATCCCTTCCTCGTTGAGCCCCTCCTCACACTGGATCAGCAGCGGATCGGATGGTCGCTCGGCTTCGGGCTCTTCATGGTGCTGATGGCCGCATGCGCCGTCATTGCGGCAGTGTCATGGCGTCGGTCGGGGGCGCTGGCGGCGTCCACCGCTGCCGCGGTGCTGCCCTCAGCTCCAGGCCTACGGCCTTCGGAGGTCCTGCGCTGGTTGGGGCTCGCGTTCCTCCCGTCGACGCTGATGCTCGGCGTGACCGCACACATCTCCACCGACGTGGCGGCCATCCCCCTGATGTGGGTGGTGCCGCTGGCGATCTACCTGGCAACGTTCGTCGTGGCCTTCGCCCGATCATCGCGGACGGTGGGAAGGGGCTGGCTCGTTGGCGTGGCTGTGACAGCGACTCTTTCCATCGTGGCATGGGTGCAAGGTCCGGTGTTCGGCATCTGGGCGGTGGTGCTCATCGATCTCCTGTTACTGCTCTCGGTCGCGTTCACTGCCCATGCCCAGCTCGCCGCCCGTCGCCCATCCACGGCCCACCTGACGTTCTTCTACATCATCGTGGCGGCCGGCGGTGCCCTCGGCGGCCTCCTCAATGGCTTCATCGCCCCCGTTCTCTTCAACGGTGTGTGGGAGTTCCCGGTGGCCGTTGTGGCCGCCGTCGCGCTGGCATGGTCGTTGGGGGGCAACCCACTACGCGTACTCCGCGAGCGGTATCACCCCGGGTTCGTCGTCGTCCTGGAATCCGCAGCGATGTTCATCCTTCTTGCGGTGGCGATGTTGGCTTCCACGCGCCAGTCCGACATGCCCGCCCTTCTCCTACTGGGCCTCTGGACAGCACTCGCGCTGATCATGAGCGCCCGCCCGAAGGCGCTGACGGTCGCACTGATCGGGTTGGCCCTTCTCCCGATCATTACTGGCGACCAGGTGGTGCTCAGGGACCGCTCCTTCTACGGCAGTTACGCCGTCAAGGACGTCGACGGGTGGCGTGTCTTCTCTCACGGCACCACCATCCATGGGCAGCAGTCGCTGACTCGAGGCCAAGAGCCATCGACCTATTACGCCCGAACCGGTCCCGTCGGGGATGCGTTCGAGGCGGCCGACGCGCCGACCGCCGTGGGTGCAGTAGGCCTGGGAGTGGGCACGATCGCCGCCTACGGCCAACCTGGGCAGAGCCTGACATTCTTCGAGATCGACCCGTCAGTCATCGAGGTTGCCGCGGATCCCGAGCTGTTCACGTACCTGAGCGACAGTGCCGCAGATATTCAGTACGTCGTGGGTGATGGGAGGCTCAGACTCGAAGAGCAACCACGCGGTTCGTATGATCTGCTCCTCCTTGACGCGTTCACCTCGGACGCCATCCCGGTCCACCTCCTCACCCAGGAAGCGTTCGCAACCTATGCGGGCACGCTCAGCGAGGACGGGCTTCTGATGGTGCACATCAGCAATCGGGTGTTCGATCTTGAGCCCGTGGTTGCGGCCGGTGCCGATGAACTGGGTTGGCAACTCGCCGTCGGCTCGGGTGAGGCCGACGATGAAACCGGCGCGACACCCTCGAAATGGGTCGCGATATCGTCCGATCGGGACAAGATCACCGAGTTGCTCGCGCAAGATGGCTGGCGGGAACCCGGTGAGCGGCGCGTGGAGTGGACCGACGACTTCTCTTCGGTGCTGACCGTTCTCGATCTCAAGTAGGCCGAGGCTGAGTTTGAGTCCGGTGCCTTCGCACCACGCGCTCAGGTGACAGGCTGGGCTCATGGAGAGTCGCCACCTCAGCCGCGTCATCAAGGCTTCGCCGGAGAGCGTCTACGAGTTCGCCTCAGACCTGGACAAGCTGCCGCTCTGGGCGGCGGGCCTGGCCGAGGCGGAGGTCGAGCGGCACGCAGGCACCGTCGTCGTCGATTCACCCATGGGCCGCGTCGAGGTGCAGTTCGTGGCCAGGAACGAGTACGGCGTGCTGGACCACGACGTGACGCTGCCGTCAGGGGAGGTGGTCCACAACCCGCTGAGGGTGCTGGCCCACCCGGACGGGGCGGAGGTCGTCTTCACCGTGCGGCAACTGGATCTCAGCGATGAGGAATTCGAGCGCGACTGCCAGATGGTGGCCGATGACCTCACCAGGCTCAAGGAGATCGTCGAGGGCCCCGCGGCTCGTCGGGGCTAGGGTTCACGGCTGATCGGCGACCCTCTCGAGGGCGAAGAAGAGGAACGAGACGAAGCGACGGGGAATCGGCCTGCCGTCCGGCTGACGCAGGAGTTCCTCCGGCGTGTCGTCGGAGACGGGCGGTTCGCTGATGGAGGTGATGCGGAAACCTGCCGTCGTGAAGTCCTCGACCATGGCGTGCAGCGGCCGGTGCCAGGTCATGAGCGTGGCCGGCGTCCCGGCCAGTTCCACCTCCATCGGCCATTCGACGATCGGGAAATACCTGCCCTCGTCGAGGGCGTACGCCAGGGGGTGGTTGACCGACAGCAGGAGCCGCCCTCCGGGCTTGAGGACCCGTCGGAATTCTTGGAGGGGCTCGGCCCAGTCGCGCAGATAGTGCAGCGCCAGGGAGCAGACGATGTCGTCGAACTCCTCGTCCTGGTACGGCAGGGGTTCGCCCAGATCCGCCTGCCGGAGGTCCGCCTTCGGCCCGAGCCGACGGCGCGCCAGTTCAAGCATGCCGGCGCTCGCGTCGAACCCCGCGACCTCCGCCCCGCGCTCGCGCAGCGCCGCGAAGAGCGGGCCGGCGCCGCAGCCCGCGTCGAGGATGCGGCGGCCGCGCACGTCGCCGGCGAGGCCCAACATCGCGGGGCGCTCGTAGTACGCGTTGAGCAGGCTGGCCTCGTTCTCTTCGGCGTAGGCGGCGGCGAAGTCGTCGTAGCCGCTCACTGTTCTCCCCTGAGGACGTGTTGGGCGCAGGTGGGGGCCCAGCGGGCGAGGAGGTGCCGGTCTTGTTTGATGAGCGTCTGCATGGAAGGCATGTCACCACTCTGCCATTGAGACGGTTCCCAGCCCTGCAGGAGGGCCGGCGCAGATATCTGCATATCCGGATGTATGAATATGATGTGTCCGTGAAACGTCACGACATCGCCTTCCCCCCGGCCGCCAACCAACTCGACGTCGCCGCGGGACTCTTCCGCGCGATGGCGGACCCGACGCGCCTGCTGCTGATGGTGGCGCTCCTCCGGGCTGAGTTGAGTGTCGGCGAACTGGTGGAGATGTGCGGTCGACCTCAGAGCACGGTGAGCCGGCAGCTGGCGGTGCTTCGACAGGCCGGCCTGCTGACGGCGCGCAGGGACGGCGCCCACGTCCACTACCGCCTCACCAATATCCACGTCGCGGACATGCTGACCCAGGCGCTGGGCCACGCCGAGCACCTCGCCGGCAACCTTCCGCACGACCACGCGAGTGAGTGAGGCGTGAGCTCCAGCATGGTGACGGTGCTCCGCAATCCGCGGTTCGCGAGGTTCTACGGGGCGCAGTCGGTGAGTCAGCTGGGCGACGCCATCCTGTGGATGGCTCTGGCCCTGGTCGCGGTGGAACTCGAGGGTCCGGCGCAGGCGCCGGTGGTGGTGGCCATCGCGTTGACCCTGCGCGTGGCGGCCTTCGTCGCGCTCGGGCCGGTGGCTGGAGTGGTCGCCGACCGCGTCGACCGACGACTCCTGCTGGCCGGCTGCCACGTGGGCCGGATGGTGGCGGTCGGCCTCATGTTCTGGGTCACGGCGCCGTGGCAGGTCTACGTCCTGATGGTGGTGGCCAACGGGTTCACCGCCTTCTTCACGCCGGCGAACCAGGCGACGGTGCCTCTCGTCGCCGGACCCCTGCATGCGCGTGCGGCCTTCGCCCTCTCGGCGGCGACCACAGAGGTGTTCGGCATCGTCGGTCCGGGCCTCGGCGGCCTGGCGGCGCTGGGCCTGGGTGGGCGCTCGCTGTTCCTGGTCATCGGTGGCCTCTTCGGGCTCGCGGCCCTCCTCGTCCTCACGTTGGGGCCGATCAGGGTCAAGCACCACGAGGTGTCAACCACCACGTGGACCGATGTCCGCGACGGCACCTCCCGGCTGTGGCGCGACGGCCACATCCGTTTCGCGCTGCTCGCGGAGCTGGTCGCGGCGATCTCCGGTGCCCTCGTTCTGACCGTCACGGTCGCCCGCGTCCAGGACGGTCTGGGGCTCACTGACGCGCACTTCGGATGGGTCATGGCGGCCTACGGGCTTGGAGCGACGCTTGCCTCGCTGGCCGTCGCGCACCTCGTCGGGGTTTCGCTGGTGCGCTGGATCGCCGTCGGCGCCGTGCTGACCTCCGTCGCGGTGCTGCCCGCCGACCTGACGCCCTACGCGGGGCTGGTCGCGCTCTGGGCGATGGCCGGCGTCGGCCAGAACTGGGTGAACCTGCCCACCGAGACCCTCATCGCCGAGCGCACGCCGGCGTCGGCCCAGGGACGGGTCTATGGCGCCCACTTCGCCTGGAGCCACCTGTGGTGGGGGCTCACCTACCCCCTCGCGGGAGCGCTGGCCGCCCTGTTCGTCGGCCGCACCTTCCTCGCCGGTGGTCTGATCGCGGTGGCCGTTGCCGCGGTTGTCCTGCTGGCTCACCGGCGCATCCTGCGACGAGACTCCTGAAGCATCCCGACTCCGCGGTGGAGGTGGCTCGCGTCCTCGTGGCGCTGCTGGAAAAGTGACCGGTTAAGGTGTCGGCATGTCTCGCGTCGTGTTCATGTGTGGGCCCGCCGGGTCCGGTAAGTCCACCGTCGCGCGCGAGCTCGAGGCCGACGGCATGGCGCGGCTCTCGTTCGACCAGGAAGCGTGGGACCGCGGGCTCCGCTCGATGCCGCTGCCCGCGAACGACCACGCCGACATCGACGCCCATCTCCGACGGCGACTCCTGCAGCTCGTCGCCCACGGGCGCGACGTCGTGTTGGACTTCTCGTTCTGGTCCAGGGACATGCGCGACGACTGGCGGCGACTGCTGGCTCCCCACGGGATCGTGCCGGAGGTCGTCTACCTGGCCACGGACCGGCAGACCTGCCTCGACCGCATCCGGGCGAGGGCTCTGGCCCACGGCGACGATTTCGCGTTGGCGCCTGAGGTCGCGGCGCAGTATTTCGATCACTTCCAACCGCCGACCGCAGACGAAGGTCCGTTGACCATCCGACGCTGAGCGGGTGCGGCTAGGGCTGTGCCGGGGCGGTTTCCTCGTGGGTGGTGACCCAGAAACGGCCCGCTACGACTAGGCCCAGCACCAACAGCGCCGAGGTCAGCAGGAACGGCCAGTCGCGGTCCATGCTCGACAGCCAACCGCTGATCCAACCGAACGGTGCGGTGACCAGCATTACGGCGGTGCGCTGGATCGCCATCACCCGGGAGCGTTCGTGCCGGTCGACGTGCAGCGCGACCAGCGACTCCGCCAGCATGAACAGGATCCCGGCGCCGAATGCGTCGAGCAGCAGGCACACGGCCAGCAGCGCATACGTGGACGCGACGGCCGCCCCGTCCGGGGAAGGGATGCCCACGAGCAGGAACTGGCCCGCGAGGTACACCACGAAGCCGATGAGGGTGGGCGACCTGAGGTGCTTGGCGTGCGTGAGCCGCGGGATGATCGTGAAGAAGAACAGCACCGACAGCAGCGAGCGGACCATCGGGAAGAAGGGCAGCAGCGCGTCGGGGACGCCCAGTTCCTTGTTGATGACCACCTGCCAGAACGTGCCGTTGACCAGCGTGACCGCACCCACGATGGCGGCCACGCACAGCGAGAAGATGGTGCCCTTGGAGCGCAGGATCAGGCCGAGCACGCCGCGGTATTCGGAGAGCAGCCTCCACATGCTGACGCCCCGGGTCTGCTGCATGCGGACGCGGCCCGTCGCGGTCTCCGTCGTGTAGCGGTAGAGGAGCCACACCTTGAGGGCCATGATCACGAACGCGTTGAGGTAGAGGATCCGCACGGCGTGTTCCATGCCCAGGTTCGCCACGAGGAGGGCGGCGATGGGCGCGAAGAGCGCGGAGAACTCAGCGGCGACCTTGACGAGCGAGTAGACCTTGGGGATCTCGGCGCGGTCCACGTCCTCGACGAGCAGGCAGTCCCACGAGTTCTGGGTGACCTGCCAGGCGCCGTTGATGATGGAGGCGATCAGGAACCACCAGAAGTTCTGCGCGAGCGCCCACACCAGGCAGGGGATCACCCAGGCGATGATGTCGAAGACGGCGGTGGTCATGCGTCGGCCCAGCTTGTCGGTGATGACGCCGCTGAGGAGGCCGAACACCACCTGGGAGAGCATGGAGATGGTGGCGAGCAGGCCGATCTGCGCGTCGTGCACGCCCAGCGCCAGCATGTACACCGACGCGTAGGGCAGCACCAGCATCATCGACAGGCCCCACATGGGCTCGGTGTACACCGAGGCGCGGCCGTTGCCGCGGAGCCCGAGGAGGGTCGCGATCAGGGGGTTGCGGGGGCGGCGATGCACCGCCCAAGTCAACTCCAGCGTCGGGGGAATGTCCAACCTTGTGCCCGGCGTCGTGCCGCCGCTCGCTCGGGCCCGGCGGCGCCCCGTGCGATCAGTCGGCGCGGAGCGCGTAGAGCACTTCGAAGCGCTCCAGCACCACCGGCATGTCCGGCGCGAACGGGTGGCTGCCGTCGTCTGCCGCCCGGGCGAGGTCCTCGTGGGTCTGGCGCCAGCTGGCCAACGGCGCCTCGTCGGGCAGCAGCCCCTCGTCGACCTGGTCGAACGGCAGCACCTGTACGTCGGTGGTCATGATGAGCGCGCGGGGCTGCTCGCTGCCGTCCAGGATGATGCTGAGGTCGCCCTTCCCCGGCAGTTGCGCTCCCTCGGCCTCGTACTGCCACAGGAGGCTGGTGTTCGTCGTCTTCGCGCCGACGGCGACCTCGTGGGCCATCCGGTCTGCGGTCTCGGCATCCTCGCCGAAGGCCCAGGCCGCGGGCGGCACCGTGCCGGAGACCCGTGGGCCGATCCATTCCTGGATGGGGTTGAGTTGGGCCCCCTGGCGCGCCCGTTCCCAGAACTCGTTGACGTCCATGGGGCCAGGGTACGTGCCTGTTGCGCCTGGGGGGGGTGTCCCTATGGTTCCTGTCAAGCCGCGGCTGGAGTCCGGGGTTGGTAGAAGCTGCCGTTGCGGAGCATGGCGTGGAGGACATCGACGCGTCGTCGGGCTAGGCAGATGATCGCGGCGTTGTGTTTCTTCCCAGCGGCGCGTTTCCGGTCGTAGTAGGCGCGGGAGTCGGGGTCGTGGAGGGCAGCGAAGGCTGACAGGAACAAGGCCCGTTTGAGGTGTTTGTTCCCTGCTCGCGAGGGGTGTTCGCCTCGGATGCTGCTGCCAGATCTGCGGGTGACAGGGGCCAGGCCGGCGTAGGCGGCGAGGTGTCCTGCGGTGGGGAATGCTGTGCCGTCGCCGATGTCGAGGAGGAGTCTGGCTGCGGTCCTGATGCCGACTCCGGGCATTGACATCAGGAGTTGGGAAAGAGGGTGGGCATCGAGGGCCTCCTCAACCTGTTTCGCGGCTGCAGCGCGTTGGGCCAGGAGTCCTTGGAGTTGGGCAGCCAGTTGGGGCAACACCAGCTCGGCGGCGCGGGTGCCAGGAACAACTACGGTCTGCTCGGTCAGGGCTTTGATGATCGCGTCGACGAGCCGGGTGTGCATTCGGGGCGCCAACGGTTTCGTCGTGGTGGTCAGGCGTCGCCTGCCCGCGGCAGCGAGGCCTGTCGGGCCGCCGAACTTTGCCAACAGGGCGAGGACCGCGGGGTGGCCGATGTTGGCGCCGATGGCGCGTTCGAGGGCGGGATGGATCTGGGTGAGCATGCCGCGGATCCGGTTCGAGACGCGGTTGACTTCGCTGGCCAGGTCGTCGTCGAACCCAACGATCACAGCCAAGTCGGCGATGAGGTCATCGTCGCCGCCGACGCGTCGCAGCGCGTGGGGCATGGTGCGGCCGGCCTCAGCGATGATGAACGCGTCACGGGCGTCGGTTTTCGCGTTGCCCGGGTGGAGATCAGCGATGCGGCGCATCGCCAGCCCGGGCAGATAGGCGACCTCGATACCCATCGCTCGAGCGACGGTCACAGGCAGTGCCCCGATCGTGGCGGGCTGGTCCACGATCACCAACACCGACCCATGGACGGTGAGCTTGTCGAACACCTCGCGCAGGGCAGCCTCGTCTTGGGGCAGGGCCTTGTCATGCAGACGTCTCCCGGCGCTGTTGAGCGCGGTGGCATGGTGGTGTTCCTTGCCTACATCGAGGCCGACGAATACGTCGAACCGGTCTTGGTCCATGACAGTCCTCCTTAGGACCTAATTCTGGTCACCAAGTCGGGCGAAGATCGTCGGCACCCACGTTACGAAGAGACCACGCTGTCGATGCAGCGGGCCGTGTCCCTATCAGCGATCAACCCACGCCACCAGAACCCGGTGACAACACCCCCCGGATCATCTATGACAGGGGCAGTAAGTCATGCCGGGCCTGGTGACCAGAACCCCGACCATCGGGGCTACCTAGAAGGTAACGGG
>NZ_JBUZNQ010000014.1:0-25198 GCF_055326325.1 Tessaracoccus zhenghani
ACGGTGACGTAGTTGTCGCCGCGGCGGGTGTGGCGCCACACGTGCTCGTCCACGCCGATGGCCTTCACGCCGTCGAACCTGGTCGGGTCGTCGATCAGGACCCGCTTGCCTTCGGCCAGGACCGCCGTGTTGGCGGTGTTCCACGACACCCCGAGCCCTTCGGCGACCCGGGCGACGGTGAGGTGCTGAACTACCAGGCCCTCCAACGCCCATCGCAGCCCGCGGCGTGACAGCTTCGCCCGCGGTTCCGCGGCGAGGCTGGTGTCTTGTCGCCACACATGCCCGCAGCCGGTGCAGCGGTAGCGGCGGATCGTGACCAGCAAGGTCGTCGGCCGCCAGCCGAACGGCTCATGCGCCAACGGCCGCGTCACGGTGTCACGCGCGAGGCCTTCGCAGCCGCAGCGTCGGCACCACTGATCCGGCTCCACGACCCGGCAGGCGAGGACCGCGCGGCCAGGCTCCAGCAGTTGGCCGGTGACCTCCAGGCCGAGCTCGTCGAGCCGACAGAACGAGGTCAGGTCAGGGCAGGCGAACCCCGCCACAGGGGTAGCATCAGACACGTCGAGGTCTTCCAGATGGGCAGTGTGAGAACTTCCATCATCGGGAGACCTCGACCCCTACCCGGCCCGACGCGCCGAACAGCCCCCTACACCCTCATCTGTGATGAGCCCGTAAACCGCGCAGAATGTGCTGCCGTTCTCAGCCGCCTCCCTCCTAGGTCTGCGTGGTTCTCTTCACAGGTGTCCAGAACCGATGCAGGGGCCCAAGAAAGGGCTTGTCCAGGGCCTGTCTGAAAAGGGCTGCTTCTGTGGCTTGCCGCAGATCGCCGAGCTGCCGTTCAGTGTCTTGTTGCACTGGTTCTTTAGCGATCAATGTAGAGGGGGGCTCCGACAGTTTCTCGCGGAGGGGATGTATCCATCTGAGGGTCTGAAGCGGCCGCGAAACGTGGTTCTGGACACTCTGTCGGAGGGGCCTGCCATATTCACTGGTGGGTTAAGAGATGCGGCCCCAATCCCTCGGAATGGTCGCACGGCAACCGGTAACCGCTCCGGTGCCCTCCGAGGAAGACCCGGCTTCAACAGTCGGAGAGGTCAAGCGGTCTCGTTCCAGCGAGACCTGGAACGAGGAGTTCTTTCATGTCGCCGTTGCCACTTCGTCCCGGTGAGGGTTCCTTCCCGGGAGACCAGATCTCGGTCCCCCGTGCGCCACACCGCGCTGACCCCGACTACGGGAGAGTCCTGCGGCGTTCGCCGTCGGTGCCCGTGGTGGAGTCGTACCGCCAGACGGTCATCCGGATTTGGCCGAACGGGCGCGAGGATGCCCCCGTCGACGTCGTGCCCACCCCGGGCGCCGAGACCGACGGGCCCGAGGCGCTGTTCGGGGAGGGGTGTGGGCCGGTCTTTGTCGTGTCAGGCACCCATGCCTTCGGCCGTTTGACCACGCCGGACGATGACGGGGCCACGCTCGGCGGGCTCTACTGGGGTCTGGGCTTCCAGGGTGAGGACTGGGTGCCGAGCGTGTCGACCTCGCCTGAGCGCCAGTGGGTGGAGAAGGGGGCCCTGGTGAGGGGCGTCGACGAGGATGAGGCGATCTCCACGGCGTCGCATCACGGCCAGGACTTCGTGTTGAGGTGGGACGCCAACGGGCTGACCCCGGTAGCGACGCGGGAGGGGGTAGACGTGGGCGGTGACGAGCCGGTGGCGGTTCAGCTGACGCCGGCGCGGACCGGATGCCCGATGCGGTGCGGGGCTGACGGGGTCTGCAAGATGTACGGGGGGCCGTGGACGAGCTCCTCGATCACGGCCGCGTACTTCTGGAGCCGGCACCGTGACCTGCTGCTGGATGCCTTTGGCTGCGATGTCTGTGAAGGGGAAGGCGGCGGCGGTTTGACCGGTGGCGTCGACCTCTTCACTCCGTCACGGGAGGGCGGTTGGCAGCGGGGGGCGCCGCGGACCTTGGCCCAGATCAGGGGCGCCTGACCCGGGTGCCGCTGCGTCCTGGAGCCACGCCACGTTCCCCGGCAAGATCGAGTCGAAACCGACCGAGTGGAGGTGGGGCGGCGGACTTGAGACACGCCCGGCATTGAGGTGTCACGGAAGGGCCTCCGTGACACCTCAAGCCTCCACTCGTGGAACTGCGCCTCGACGCGGTGGCGCGTGAGAGGATCAGGGAATGCTGTCGAACAACGGCCTCCGTAATGATGCAAGCCCATTCTACGAACCATATGAACAATTGATCGGTGGTTGGTCGCAACTGCACACTGCCCTCAATGAACTGAGCGATGCCTACCCGAGCGTGCAATTCGTATGGCGTGGGCAGGCGGACGCCTCTTGGGGTTTGTGGAGTTCGCTCTACCGTAAGGTCGCTGAGCAACTGGGGAGCGCTCCAATGGAGACGGACATGGTGGCCGCCGAAAGGCGCTTGCTGAGACTAGCCCGAGAAGACTGGAGGCTGGACGGGATTCCGGCTCTGCCTCTATTCGCACAGATGCAGCACGTGGGGGTCCCTACTCGCCTGATCGACGCCACCTTGAACCCTCTCATTGCCGCCTGGTTCGCCGTTTCGTCAGGCGACAAGGACCGGGACGCTCGACTATTCGCGTTCACGGTGAAGGGGAAGATTCAATTGAACACGAAATGGAATGGCAATACTCCCCGGTGGCATCCCAACGCGTTCACCCAGAATCCATCGGACTGGGGGACAGGACTTGGCCGACGAGTATGGCTCCCCCCAGCCCTTCACGCACGGATCCCAGCACAGAGCGCTGCCTTCTTGCTTGATGGTGTCCCAGCCGATGTGACAAAGCAGACCAGCCCCCGATCTGAGTTTGAGCTGGCGTCTTCGTGGACCGCCGCAGAATTGCGGGAGGTCGCGTCGATCCCATTGAAGTTCACGCGGATCAGACCAGAGTCGCGACCTCCATCCAAGGGACTGGTCTTCACCTATCGCATCTCTGCCCGTGCCAAGAGCGAAATTCGTGCACAGCTAGAGGATCGCTTCGGGTATCGCTTCGCGACGATCTACGCCGACATCGAGGGCTTGGCTACATATCTAGCGAAGCGCCCGGATGCGTTGGTCCAGGACTAAGTCAGGGGCCTTCTTCCCGCCCGGCGGCCAGCGCAACTTATCTCCCCGCCGACTCCTTGTCGCGGATGTTCAGCGCCTCGTGCATCCGTCTCTGGGAACCGGCGAGGTGCCGGGTCAACTCCGCCGCGAAGGCCTCCGTGTCCCCCTTGAGCGTCAAGTCCATCAACTCCGTGTGATCCGAGGCCGAGGGCCCAAGATCCGAGTCCTGGGAGTTCGTCACCTCCAGGAGTGTCGCGAAGATGGGCCGGTACTGCTCCCACAGGCTGAGCAGGCGCGGGCTCCCCGAGTTCACGTAGTACTCGGTGTGGAAGGCGAGGTCCGCCTTGGCGTAACGCGGGCGGTCGTCGGCCAAAGCCGCCTGTCGCATCTCCTCAACCAGTTCCTGCGCCCCCTCCCAGTCCGCGGCGTCGGAGGTTGAAATCGCCAGCCGGCAGGAGAGCTGTTCAGCGGCCTCTCGGATGGCGTAGAGCTCGTCGATGTCGGCGGCGGCGAACGACTTCACGTAGATGCCCCGGCGCCGCGACTCGAGCAACCCCTCCCCGGTGAGAAGGCGCAGCGCGTCGCGAACAGGCCCCCGACTCACGCCGAACTTGTCGGCGAGCGCGTCCTCCACTAGATGCGTACCCGGGGTAATCCTGCCTTGGACGATGTCCAGCCGCAAGAAGTCGGCAAGCCGGTCCCCAAGCGACACGGAGCGGAGGCTGTACATGCGGAACCCTTCGTTGGCTGAAAGCAGATGGCTCTCTGCTTGTGTTGCGCCCAACTATAGTGCTAACGTCAGTCAACGGTAAACCGTTAACCGTTAACGAAGATGTTAGGTATCGCAAATGGTTGTTCCTGAAGTGCTCTCTGCACTCACCGTCCCCTTCACAGCTGCGGGGGAGGTCAACTTCGAGGCTCTCCGCGCCAACGTGGAGCGCCTGGAGCCCCTCGTCGACGGCGTTTTCGCCGCAGGCACGACGGGCGAGTTCCCATCACTCTCTCTCGACGAGCACGCCCGTATCGTCGAGACCGCCCTCGATGTCTTCGGCCCCGCCCGGGTCGTCGTCCACGTGGGTGCCCCCAGCACGCGCCAGTCCCTCGAGCTCACCCGCAGCGCCGTCTCCCTCGGGGCCAAACGCTTCGCAGCGATCACCCCCTACTACCTGCCCGCCAGCGTCGATGGCATCACGCGGCACTGGGCTGCCATCAAGGAGGCGTGCGGCGGCGAACTCTACGGCTACATCTACCCCGACGTCGCCGTTACCGACCTCCTTCCGCAGGACCTGCCTTCGGTCCTGGGTAGCGGGATCGACGGCCTGAAGGTGTCCGCCACGGCCAGCGGCCGCGTCGATGAATACCTAGCGGCCGGACCCGACGGTTTGAAGCTCTGGTCCGGCAACGACGCGGATCTCCCGCATGTGATGGCCGCGGGCGGCAACGGCACGGTGTCGGGTGTCTCCGGCGCCTGCCCGGAGCCGTGGGCAGCGTTCCGCGAGGCGTACCGCGCCGGCGACGAGGACGCCATGGCCGCAGCCCAGCAGCAGATTGAACTCATCGTGCCTCTGTTGGGCCCCAGCATCGCCAACCTCAAGTACGCGCTGACCCTGCAGGGGCTCGACGGTGGGGCGTGCCGGATGCCCATCGACCAGCCGTCCGACGATACTAAGCGCGCAATCACCGAGGCGCTGCGAGCCATCGGCTTGCTGCAAGGATCCTGACATGGGACGTGTACTAGTAGGGCCTGTGCGCTTTCGAGAGCTGTGCCCGGTGGCGTGCGAAATGTTGGAGTCGGCCGGCCATGAGTTGATCCTCAACACCGCATCGGTGCCGTTTCTGCGGGACGAACTGGAGGGCTTCGCACCCAGCATCGACGCGGCGATCGTCGGCATGGACGACTGGGACGCAGACCTCATTGGGCGGGCCCCCAACCTCAAGATCCTGTCGAAGCTGGGCGTGGGTATCGACAACATCGACGGCGGCGCGGCCCGAGAATCCGGCGTCGACGTGACCAACGCTCCGGGCGGGAACGCCAACGCCGTCGCCGAACTGGCGCTCGGTCTGATGCTGGCCGCCGCGCGGCAGATCGTGCAGCAGGACCGCACGCTGCACGCCGGGGGCTGGGACCGGATGACCGGCGTCGAGATCACCGGCAAGACCGTGGGCCTGCTGGGCTTCGGGTTGACCGCGCAGAACCTGGCTCGCCGGCTGAAGGGGTTCGAGGTGGAACTCGTCGCCTACGACCCGTGGGCAGATCCGGCCCGCGCCGCTGAGCTGCAGGTCAGGCTCACATCGTTCGACGAGGTGGTCTCCGGCTGCGACTTCCTGAGCGTCCACCTGCCGCACACCACCGACACTCACCACATCGTCTCGCGCGGACAGTTCGCCTCGATGCGGCCGGGCAGCATCCTCGTCAACACCAGCCGGGGCGGCGTCGTCGATGAGGCCGCGCTCTACGATGCTCTCGCCTCCGGGGTCCCGGTGGCCGCGGGCATCGACGTGTGGGAGGTGGAGCCCCCCTCCGCCGACCACCCCCTTCTCTCGCTCCCCAACGTCGTGGGCACCTGTCACGGTGCCGCCGATACCTACGAGGCCTACGACAAGGTGGGCCGCGTCACAGCGCTAGCAATCAACGAACGGCTTGCCGGACGCAAGCCCCTCAACATCAGAAACTGACAACGAAGGGATTCGACCAATGAAGCTCACCCGAAACTTCGCTGCTGCGGCAGCCGCCGTCACCCTCATCCTGCCCCTCTCCGCCTGCGGTGGGGGAGCAGGCGAGGTGGCCCAGGACGAGGAGGTGACCTCGATCACCGTCGTGTCCGGGAACAACCCCTGGGTCCAGGGCATCGAGAAGCACCTCGCTGAATACAAGGAGGAGACCGGCGTTGAGGTCAACATCGAGACCTACGGCAACGAGCAACTCAACGACCAGTACAAGGTCAAGCTCAACTCCTCAGACTCCAACTTCGACGTCATGGTCTTCCAAGTCCAGGACGTGATGCGCGAGTTCTCCCGCAACCAGTGGCTCACCGACGTCTCGGGCAAGGTGGGTGCAGAGGGCTGGAACTGGGAGGACTTCCAGGAGTCGTCCCGCGACGCCGTCACCCTCGACGATGCCATCTACGGCGTGCCGCTCATGACCGAGCGCCACGTCATGTATTACCGCAAGGACCTCCTCGAGGAGGCTGGCATTGAGGTGCCGACCACCATGGAGGAACTCGAGGCGGCGGCCAAGGCACTGAACAACCCGGACGAGAACATGACCGGCATCGCGATGCGCGGGCAGAACGTCCCCGCCGTGACCCAGTTCTCCTCGTTCCTGTACTCCTTCGGTGGGGACTTCCAGGACGGGGACACCGCCACCGTCAACACCCCCGAGGCGATCGAGGCCTACGAGACCTATGGGCGGCTCCTCCGCGAGTCCGGGCCTGCCGGCGTGACCTCGATGGGTTGGGTTGAGGCCTCCGCCCTGTTCGCGCAGGGAAGGGCCGCGTTCTACCTGGACGCCGACTCCCAGGCCTACACGTTCCTGGACCCCGATTCGTCGGCAGTTGTGGACACCGTGGACTACGCGCCGTTCCCGGCCGGACCTGCTGGCGCCCACCCGTACAGCATCGTGCCGTGGACCGCTGGCATCAACGCCTACTCGGAGAAGAAGGACGCAGCCTGGGACTTCATCCAGTGGGCCACCAGCGAAGACATGTTCAAGTCGCTGATGGCCGACGACACGGTGCCTTCGCCGCGCGTCTCCAGTTGGGAAGATGAAGCCGCTACCTCGGCGTTCCCGGCGGGTCTAGTGGCCAACGTCAAGGCCACGGCCGAGACCGCCATCGGACACGACCGCCCGCAGCTCGAGCAGGTGGCACGATCCCGCGAGTTCGTCGGTGCCCCCATCGTGACCGCCATCGACGGCGGCGACGTCGCCGCAGCAGCTGAGCAGGCCAACACCCAGTTCCAGGAGCTCCTGGACAGCGACGGCGAGTAAACCCCACCCTCATCTGGTGGCCGCGCCTGACAGCGCGGCCACCACTAGCAAGGAGGCGCTGCATGACAGCAACAACCACCACCGCGGCCCCCAGCGCTGTGCAGCGCTCGAGTGCCGCCAGCACCTGGGTCAACAAGCGGGTGCGGGGAATCTTCATCCTTCCCTCGATCATCTACATCGCCGTGATGATCATCTTCCCCATCGGATACACGGTCTTCCTGTCCTTCACCAACGCGCAGGGGGCCGTCTCGAGGCCGTTCCGATTCGTCGGCCTCGACAACTACATCTACTGGTTCACCGACACGGCTAGGTTCTGGCCAGCGGCGGGCAGGACCGTCTACTACACCGTGTTCGCGCTGGCATTGGAATTACTGCTGGGCCTCGGCATTGCGCTCCTGCTGCGGCGGACGTTCCGCGGGCAGGGTCTCGTGCGCGCGGCGATCCTCATGCCACTGGTCGCCACCCCCGTCGCGATCGGCATGATGTGGCTGCTCATCCTGGAGCCGAACATCGGCATGGCGAACTACGTGCTGCAGAGCCTTGGGCTGTCGGAACAGGGGTTCCTGACAGACCCGGGCCAGGCCCTGAATACGCTCATCTGGATCGACGTGTGGCAGTGGACCCCCATGATGGCACTCATCCTGCTGGCCGGTCTGACCTCGCTGCCGGATGAGCCCTACGAGGCTGCGGCCGTCGACGGTGCCAACGCCTGGCAGCGCTTCCGCCACCTCACCGTCCCCATGCTGTGGCCCACTATGGCGGCAGCGACGATGCTGCGCGCGATCGACGCGTTGAAGTCCTTCGACATCATCTACGCGACGAAGGGGCGCGGCGGCGGCTCCAGGCACGAGGCCGAAACCCTGAACATCCTGGCCTACGGCGAGAGCTTCGAGTACTCGATGTACGGACGCGCCTCTGCCCTGCTGATGGTGTTCCTGCTCCTCATCGTCGGGTCGCTGGCCGTGATCCAGATCCTCAGAAAGGCGGGTCAACGATGACTGCCACCACCACTCCTGTCCGTCGCCAGATGAGCGCGAAGGACAAGAAGAAGACCCTCGGGATCCTGCGCGTAGTGGCGATCAGCGTTGTGCTGACCGTGCTCCTGCTGCCCATCGCCTGGATGTTGCTGGCGTCCTTCCGACGGAACCTCGACATCGTCGACCCAAGCCGATTCCTCCAGGGCGCCTTCACGTGGAGCAACTACGCCAACGTGCTGGACCGCTACGACTTCGCACCTTTCGTGTTCAACTCGTTCTTCGTGGCTTTGGTCTCCACCCTGATCGCGCTCCTGGTGGGTGCGCCCGCGGCGTATGTGATCGCCCGCTACCGGATCAAGAACGCCACGGCCTTCCTGATGCTGGCCCGCGTGCTGCCCGGCGTGAGCCTTCTGGTGCCGTGGTACTTCGTGTTCTCCAACCTCGGCCTGGTGGGTGGCTACCCCGTGCTGATCGCCACCCACGTCTTCGTGACCCTGCCGTTCGTCGTGGCGGTGATGGCCGGCTTCTTCGACGGCGTCCCCGTCGACCTTGAGGAGGCGGCGCAGGTGGACGGACTCACGAAGATCGGCGCATTCCTGCGCGTCGCGCTTCCGCTCTCGGTCCCAGGCCTCGCGACCGCCGCGATCCTGGCGTTCATCTTCAGCTGGAACAACTTCCTCTTCGCGCTGGTCCTGTCCAGCCAGCAGACGCGGACGCTCCCCGTGGCGATCTCTAACTTCACCGCCTACGCCTCCGTCGACTGGGGCGGCCTCATGGCGGCCTCGGTGATCATCACGCTTCCGGTCATGCTGGTTGCGTTGGCCGCGCAGAAGTACGTGGTGTCCGGCTTGACCGCCGGCGCGACGAAGGGCTGATGATGCGAGACGCCCAGATCGTCGTCGTCGGCTCAGCCAACGTCGACCATGTTGTGGAAATAGATCATCGCCCGGCCGGCGGAGAGACCATCCTCGGGTCGGATCTGGTGTTCACTCCCGGCGGTAAGGGGGCCAACCAGGCAGTAGCTGCTGGTCGGCTCGGCGGTGCCGTCGCCTTCGTGGGCGCGCTTGGCGCGGACGGGGCGGGCGAACTGCTGCGCGGTTCGCTCCTCGACGCGGGTGTGGATCTGCGGGGGTTGGGTGAGTCCGAGGCGCCCACCGGCCTGGCGATCATCATGCTGACCCCGGACGGGGAGAACTCGATCATCGTGGCTCCCGGCGCGAACCGACACGTGACGCCAGAGCGCGTGGCGGAGGTCGGCGGGATGATCGCCGGCGCAAGGGTCGTCGTCGCCCAACTGGAGATCCCGATGGAGACGGTGGTGGCCGCTGCGCAACTGACCCGGGAGGGTCGCTTCGTGCTGAACGCCGCCCCGCCCCGTGATCTGCCACCGGAGCTGTTGAAGGTATGCGACCCGCTCGTGGTCAACGAGTCCGAGGCCGCCTATCTGCTGGAACGAAACGGCAACCAGAGAGGAGAGGAGTTGGCCGTAGCTCTCCTCGGCCTGGGTGTGCGGTCCGTCGTCGTGACGATGGGAGCGGAAGGCGCGTACGTGGCGGGCGGGGATGCCCTGCCAGTGCACGTGCCCGCTGTGCGGGTCACTGCCATCGACACGACTGGCGCTGGTGACTCGTTCGTCGGGGCGTTGGCCGTGAGGCTGGCAGAGGATGCCAGCCTGGTTGAGGCGGCGGGTTTCGCTACGCGGGTGGCCGCCGTGTCAGTGGGTCGTCGTGGGGCTCAGGAGTCTTACCCGACGCTCAGTGAGGTGCTGACCGATAGAGACGGTATGCAGCCGGACCGCACCCGCGGCAGGTGATGTACCGTCTGCTCATGCCCGCCCTCACCCGACGACCCCCCGGACACTCTCCCGGGATCGCCACCACGGAGCGGATCCGTGAGGTCAACGTCTCGCGCATGCTGGACCTTCTCCATCGGGGTGGCGCACAGTCGCGAGCGGCCTTGACCAGGCAGATGGGCCTCAACCGCTCCACGATGGGCGTCCTCATCGCCCAACTGGTGGACATGGGCATCGTCACCGAATCCGAACCCGTGGCCCACGGGCACGGCCGCCCCAGCCCCATCGTCGCGCTCGACCCCAACCTGGTGGCCATCGCGATCAACCCGGAGGTCGGGATGCTGCGCGTCGCCGCGGTTGCGTCCGGCGGGCGGCTCCTGGAGCGGGTGTCGCTCCCGCTGGACGACCTGCCGTCCGGGCGGCGGGTGGCGGAACTCGCAGCCCAGGCAACGGCGGAGATGCTCCAGCAGCACCCCGAGTGGCAGCTGCTCGGTGCGGGTGTCGCAGTGCCGGGGCAGATCCGGCTGGAGGACGGCTCGGTGAGCGAGGCGACCCACCTCGGGTGGACCGACGAACCCCTGTCCGCCTATATCGCCGAGGCCGTGGGGGTTCCCACATGGGCCGCCAATGCCGCCATCCTCGCCCTCCGTGCAGAGAGCACCTTCGGGGCGGGCCGCGATCGCGATGATCTCTTCTACATGATCGGCGGCCCCTCAGGCATCGGCGGGGGAGCAGTGGAAGACGGGCGACTCCTGGTTGGTGCCCAAGGCTTCGCCGGCGAGATCGGGCACGTCGCGGTCAAGCCAGGCGGCGCAGCGTGCCATTGCGGGGGACGAGGGTGCCTCGAGGCGGAGGTCACCGCAGCCCGTCTGTGCAAAGCGCTGGGCAGCGCGGATTGCTCCATCGAGGAACTGGTGGAGCAGTGGCTCCGCCGCAGGGACGAACCCCAATTGCAGGAGCTGGAGGAGGAGTTGAGCGCTCACCTCGCGGTGGCGCTGCGCAACGTCGTCAACCTCTTCAACCCCGGCACCATCCTCATCGCCGGCTTTCTTGCCGCGCTCGTCGAGGGCAAGAGCGTCGACGAGTTGGTGCCGGAAGCAATCCGGTCCAGCCGTCAAGGGCTCAGCATCCTTCCCGCCGATGTGCCCAACGCCGTGCTGTTGGGCGCCGCGGAACTCGTCTTCTCCGAGTTCATCCTCGCGCCGGCCGCCCTGACCTGAGCCGGCAGATCTAAGCGGGCCGCCCATAGGTCGCAGGCACCCACCCCGCTGAACGCGCCGGGGACCGCTGACGCCCAGATTGTTCTGCCTAGAAACCAATCTGCCGAAAGGGGTTGCAAGGCCGCCGCTCGTCGGGTTATGTTTGCGACACCAACAAAAGCATCGGAGTTGCTGCAGCTGTCGGCTGGCCAGCAATCCTACGAGGAGGTAGTGATGCTCAAGAAGATCCTGGGCGCGACGGCGGCAGCCGCATTGTTGCTGTCCGGCTGCGGCGGCGACGCCGCAAGCGACCCCCAATCCGGCTCCACCACCGGCGGCGCCGCAACGGGCGCCGCGGCGGAGGGCGGCGAACTGACTCTCTGGCACTACGAAGGTGCCAACTCGGCCATGGGTATCGCCTGGGCAGAGGCCATCAAGGTGTTCGAGGAGGAGACCGGCGCCACGGTCAACTTCGAGGAGAAGTCCTTCGAACAGATCCGCTCGACGGCCAGCCAGGTCCTCAACTCGGACGAGGCGCCTGACGTGATGGAGTTCAACAAGGGCAACGCGACGGCTGGGCTCCTGGCCAGCCAGGGCCTCCTGGCCGACATCAGCGGCGCCGTCGACGAATACGGCTGGGACGACAAACTGGCACCGGCGCTCCAGACGACGGCACGGTACAACGAGAACGGCGTGATGGGCTCTGGCCCCTGGTACGGAATCCCGAACTACGGCGAGTTTGTGACCGTCTATTACAACAAGGCGATGTTCGAGGAGTCAGGTCTTGAGGTGCCCACCACCTACGAGGACTTCATCGCTGTCATGGATGCTTTCGTGGCCGAGGGCGTGACCCCACTGGCCACCGCCGGCCTCGAGTATCCGCTCGGTCAGCTGTGGTACCAGCTCGCGCTGAGTCAGGCCGACCGCCAGTGGGTCAACGATTACCAGCTGTATGAAAACCCCCTCGACTGGAACGGCAAACCCATCACCTACGCCACCGACACTCTTCTTGAGTACGTCGACAAGGGCTATGTCTCTGAAGACGTCTCCGGCATCAAGGCGGAGGATGCGGGCTTGGCCTTCATGGGTGGACAGTCGCCGATGTTCGTCTCCGGTTCGTGGTGGTACGGCCGCTTCGTCGATGAAATTGAAGGCTTCGAATTCGGGCTGTTCCCGTTCCCCGGCAGCGAGCTCAGCCTCGGTTCCTCGGGCAACCTCTGGGTCGTCCCCGAGAACGCCGAGAACAAGGAGCTCGCCTACGAGTTCATCGACATCACCATGCGCCCCGAAATCCAGGCAATCCTGGGCAACAACGGGGGCCTTCCCGTCGCCGCGGACGAGGCTGACATCACCGATGAGAAGAGCCTTGAACTCATTCAGGCGTTCAATGCGGTCAACGAGCAGGACGGCCTGTCCTTCTACCCCGACTGGGCCACCCCCACCTTCTACGACGTGATCGTCGCCCAGCTCCAGGAACTCGGCAACGGCACCAAGAGCCCGGCTGAGGTGCGGGAGGGTCTCGCGGCGGAGTACAACTCCTACGCCGAAGAGGTCAGCTAGTTGACAGCGGCGGGGCGGCCACCCGGCCGCCCCGCCCTCGATTCTCGCGCCACCCGCCATTCACCCGAGCCGGCACCCCACGAAGGAGTAGGGCTGTGACTGCTGTTCCCACCATCAAGCGAGCCAAACGCCCGCGATCCATCGAAGAGCCGCTGATCCCTGAACGTAGCCGGCGCTCGCTCATCTACTGGCTCTACCTGATTCTCGGCTTCGCGCTGCTCACGTTGGTGGTGCTCATCCCCCTGGGTTGGAACATCTACCTGAGTTTCACGTCCTGGCGTGGCATCAAGCCTCCCGAGTTCATCGGCTTCGACAACTGGCTCAAGCTCTTCGGCGACGACAAGTTCTGGGCCTCGTTCAGCAACAGCCTCTGGATGATCGTCGCCATGGTGATCGTGCCCACGTTGATCGGGCTCATCCTGGCGGCGCTCCTGTTCGACCTGGTGGGACGCAAATTCGGCGGCAAGGTCGCCAGCTTCCTCCGCGCCACGTACTACCTGCCTCAGATCCTGCCGGCGGTCATCGCGGGCATCGTGATCGGCTGGATCCTGCGGCCTCAGGACGGGGCCCTGAACACCATCCTCGAGAGCGTCGGCGTGGGCTCACTCACCCACAACTGGCTGGGCTCGCCTGATACAGCGCTCGCCAGCATGATGGTGGTGCTCGTGTGGATCCAGATCGGCTATCCCGTCGTCATCTTCATGGCCGCCCTCCAGAGGGTGAACCCCGAGTTGTACGAGGCTGCGGAACTCGACGGCGCCAATTGGATTCAGCGGTTCCAGGCGATCACCGTCAGCATCATCCGTCCAGAGATCTTCGTTGTCACCCTCACCTGCACCATCGCAGCGCTGAAGGTGTTCGGCCCCATCTATGTGCTCACCAGGGGAGGGCCGGGCACATCGACGATCGTTCCCGCCTACTACGCATACAGCGAGTTCTTCCAGTCACAGCAGGTGGGCTACGGCGCCACGATCGCCACAGCGCTGACCATCGTCATCAGTGTGGTCGCCATTCTCTTCATCCGCGCTCAGAACGCGATGGAGCGCAAGGAAAGCGCAGGCCTGTGATGACCACCAGCACCCTTACTCCGGTCCAGACCAAGAAGCGTGGTCGGGGCGGAATGCTCAAGCGTCGTCCCATGGACTGGCTGCTCCTCGCCTTCGCCATTGCGGCTGCCGTGGCCATTGTGGCCCCCTTCTATCTGATCCTGGTGAACTCCTTCAAGTCGCCTGCCGAGTACTCCGCTGGAGGCCCATTGGCACTGCCCAAGGGTCTGTACCTCGACGGCATCATGGCCTTCTGGGAGCGCGTCGACTTCCCACGGAAGGTGTGGAACTCGTTCTTCATCTCCGGCCTCGTCGCCGTCTTCGCAGTCATCATTTCCGTACTCAACGCTTTCGCGATCGGCATCGGCAGAATCAAGGGCCGCTCCTGGGTGGTGTTGGCGTTCCTGCTGGCAAACCTCCTGCCGCAGGAGGCGCTCCTCTACCCGCTCTACTACATGTTCAAAAGCATGGGGCTCTACAACAACGTGTGGTCCGTGATCATCATCTTCACGGTCATCCAGGCAGCATTCGGCACCTACCTGTTGGCATCGGTATTTGGGGCTTTTCCCAGGGAGATCCTCGAAGCCGCCGCGATGGACGGTGCCAGCCGCTGGCGGATCCTCACCCGGGTGATCTATCCCATCAGCCGCCCCACGCTGTCGGTCCTGCTGATCTTCTTCTTCATCTGGACGTGGAACGAGTTCCTGATCCCGCTCACGTTCCTGGTCTCCAACGCCAACCAGACGGTGCCCGTGGCCATCTCCGTGCTCCAGGGCGACCGGCTCATGGACGTCACCACCACCTCCGCGTCTGCTCTGTTGGGCCTGATCCCTACCCTCATCTTCTTCCTCATCTTCCAGCGCACCCTCACGCGCGGCATCACCGCAGGAGCAGTCAAGTAATGAAATTCACCGATGGTTTCTGGCAGATCCGGCCCGGCGTCCGGCCCCTGTATGCGCAGGAGGCCTACGACATCTGGGAGTCCGACGAGACCCCGGACGGCCCCGGTCTGGTCATCACGGCACCCACCAAGGAGATCGCGAAGCGCGGCGACGTGCTGAACCGGGCCGTGCTCACGACCACGCTGTCGTCGCCCTGCGAGGGCGTCATCCGCGTGCGGATCGCCCACCACATCGGCGGCCGTCCGGTGCAGGGGTTCGACCTGCCCGGCCGCGTCGAGGGGGGTGCCGGCACGGTGTCGATGGCGGCCGACCACGCCAGCCTCGCCAGCGGCAGCCTGGTGGCCCGCATCAACCAGGGATCACCCTGGCAACTGGCATTCGAGAGCGACGGTCGACGGCTGACCGGAAGCGGCCACAAGGCACAGGGATACCTGCGGCTCGACGTTGACGCCCAGGTGGACCCGGGCCTCATCGACAACGCCCGCGAGGGAGCGCCGGTACCCCGGCCCCGAACCTTCGTCCACGAACAACTCGACCTGGGGGTGGGGGAGGCCATCTACGGGCTCGGCGAGCGGTTCGGGCCCCTGGTGAAGAACGGCCAAACCGTGGAGATCTGGAACGCCGACGGCGGCACTTCCAGCGAGCAGGCCTACAAGAACGTGCCCTTCTATCTCTCCAGCCGCGGCTACGGTGTGCTGGTCAACGACCCCGGTCACGTCTCGTTCGAGATCGGCTCGGAAGCGGTGGAACGCGTCCAGTTCTCCGTGCCCGGTGAGGTGCTGGAGTACTTCGTCTTCGACGGGCCGACGCCCAAGGACGTGGTGCGGCGCTACACCGGGTTGACGGGCAGGCCCCCCGTCGTCCCCGCCTGGTCCTGGGGCCTCTGGCTCTCCACGTCCTTCACCACCGACTACGACGAGGCCACCGTCACGAGCTTCGTCGACGGCATGGCGGAGCGCGACCTGCCGGTGTCGGTGTTCCACTTCGATTGCTTCTGGATGCGTGAGTTCAACTGGACGGATCTCGTGTGGGATCGCCGGACCTTCCCGGACCCGGATGCCATGCTGATGCGCCTCCGCGAGAAGGACCTGAAGATCTCCGTGTGGATCAACCCGTACATCGCCCAGCGCTCTGCGCTGTTCACGGAGGGAGCCGAGAACGGCTACCTGGTGAAGAGGCCCGACGGCACGATCTGGCAGTGGGACCTCTGGGTGGCCGGCATGGCTCTGGTGGACTTCACCAACCCCGACGCGGTCACGTGGTTCCAGGAGAAGCTGCGCGGCCTGCTGCGGCAGGGGGTCGACGCCTTCAAGACAGACTTCGCCGAGCGCGTCCCCGTCGACGTCGTGTGGCACGACGGGTCAGACCCGGCGCGGATGCACAACCGCTACACGCACCTCTACAACAAGGCCGTCTTCCACGTGATCGTGGAGGAGAGGGGTGAGGGCGAGGCCGTCCTCTTCGCCCGATCCGCCACCGCCGGCGGCCAGACGATGCCGGTGCACTGGGGCGGCGACAACACGTCCACCTTCGAGTCCATGGCAGAGACCCTCCGGGGCGGCCTGTCGCTGGTGATGAGCGGGTTCGCGCACTGGAGCCACGACATCGGCGGCTTCGAAGGCACCCCGGATCCGTCCGTCTACAAACGATGGACGGCGTTCGGGCTCATGGGGTCCCACTCCCGCTTCCACGGCTCGAACTCCTACCGGGTGCCGTGGGCCTTCGATGATGAGGCCGTCGAAGTCACCCGCGTCTTCACCCACCTCAAGATGCAGCTCATGCCGTACCTGTTCCAGGTGGGGATGGAAGCGACCAAGACAGGGCTCTCCATCATGCGGCCCATGCAGGTGGAGTTCGCCGGCGACCGCGCAGTCGACTACCTCGACCGCCAATACATGCTGGGGTCCGACCTGCTCGTGGCGCCAGTCTTCTCGCACGAAGGTGACGTGGAGTTCTACCTTCCGGCGGGCGCCTGGACGAACCTGCTCACGGGGGAGGAGGTCCGAGGTGGCGCCTGGCGCACCGAGCGCCACGGTTTCACCAGCCTTCCGCTGTACGTGCGGGAAGGCGCGGTGCTGCCCATCGGCGCGGTGAAGACCCGCCCTGATTACCACTACGTCGACGGCCTCGTCCTGCGGGTCTTCCCCGGTGGGTCGGGCGAGCAGACCGTAACCGTGACCAACCCGGACGGCACCGCCGTCGACTTCACGGTGGAGCGATCCGACGGTGGCGTGAGGATCACCTCAGCCACCGGCGAGGGCTGGAGCGCGGCCCTCGGGCTGGGCGACGCGGTGGCGGCAAATGCCGGCGTCGTGGAGCTGAAGGCATGAACGCCGGCAGCCCGGACTACCGGGATTCCGGGCTGGTGTTCCCCGACGGCTTCACCTTCGGTTCGGCCACCGCCTGCTACCAGGTGGAGGGCGCCGCACAGGAGGACGGACGCGGCCCGTCGATCTGGGACACCTTCAGCCGCGCGCCCGGCAAGGTGTGGAACGGGGACACCGGCGATGTGGCATGTGACCACTATCACCGCTGGGAGAGCGACCTCGACCTGATGCAGGATCTGGGGTTGGACGCCTACCGGTTCTCGATCGCGTGGCCGAGGATCATCCCCGGCGGCGTCGGCGCCGTGAACCAGAGGGGGCTGGACTTCTACTCGCGGCTCACGGACGGTCTGCTCGAGCGGGGGATCGAGCCAGTGGCCACCCTGTACCACTGGGACCTGCCCCAGCCGCTCGAGGACGCTGGTGGTTGGCCTGTTCGTGCGACGGCGGAGGCCTATGCCGAGTACGCCACCGTCGTGGGGGCGGCGTTGGGAGACCGGATCCACACGTGGACGACGCTGAACGAACCATGGTGCTCGGCGTACCTGGGCTACGGGCAGGGCGGGCACGCGCCCGGCCGCACCGAACCCGCCGCGGCCCTGGCGGCGGTCCATCACCTGAACCTCGCACACGGTCTGGGACTGCAGGCGCTGCGGTCCGCGTCCACCGGGTCGCCGGAGTACTCCGTGACGCTCAACTTCCACGTGCTGCGCGGCGTGGGCGACGGAGGCGCCGAGGCCGTCCGGCGGGTGGACGCGCTGGCGAACCGCGCCTTCACCGGCCCCATGCTGCGCGGGTCCTATCCCGAGGACCTGATTGAGGACACATCAGCAGTCACGGACTGGTCGTTCGTCCTCGACGGCGACCTCGCGAGCGTGCACCAACCCCTCGACGTGCTGGGCGTCAACTACTACTCCACCACCACCGTCGGGCTCTGGGATGGACGGTCACCACGGGCGAATGCCGATGGGCACAAGCCGTCGACCGGCACCGCGTGGCCGGGTTCGCACGATGTCGTGGAGTTCCATGAGCAGGCCGGCCCGCACACGGAGATGGGATGGAACATCGCGCCCGAAGGGTTGCACGAGCTGCTGCTGAGCCTCCGTGGGCAGTTCCCCGACCTGCCGCTGATGGTGACCGAGAACGGCGCCTCGTTCGCTGACGTGGTGGCGGCGGACGGATCTGTGCCAGACGCGGAGCGCGTGGACTACCTGCGGAGGCATCTGACCGCGGCGCACCGGGCATTGAGCGACGGCGTCGATCTCAGGGGCTACTTCGTCTGGTCCCTCCTCGATAACTTCGAGTGGGGTTACGGGTACGCCAAGCGGTTCGGGATCGTCCGGGTGGATTTCGATACGCAGGAGCGCACGCTCAAGGACAGCGGGAAGTGGTACCGCCGGTTGGCCACGACGCGAGTGTTGCCGTAGCGGTGACGCGTCCTTCGCGCGTGCCGGATCTCCCTGCGTTGCTAGCTGCATCTCCGGCACCAACCACCCTAGACGCCGGCTCGATCGTCAACGGAGCGTTGGGCGTGCTGGGCCTCTGAGTCCGGCTCACCAGGCGGTGGCGATGCTGACCGCCAGAATGGCCACCGCCACCATCGCGCAGCCCAGTTCCACCAGCATCCCCATCCCCAACGCCTTGACGGTCGTCCAACTGGTGGCCAACGCCATGCGGAAGTCGCGTAACCGGTACCACTCCGCCAGCAGCAGGCCGAGCACGAAGCCGATCGGCAGGCCCAAACCGGGAAGCACGAAGACGCCGACGACCCCGGCGACGACACCGATGACGACGGGCCACTTGGGTACCTGACGCTGTTGGAGCGAGCGGCCGGTCAGCATCCAGCTGCTGAGGGCACCGAAGATCAGTAGCAGTGCGGCGAAGCCGAACGCGATCCATCCCCAGGACGAGCCGCCCCAGATCGCCCATACGAGTGCGCCGATGCCGATGGCGAGGCTGCCGGGCAGGACGGGCACCACGATCCCCGTGAGCCCGACGAGGGCCAGGACGCCGGCGGCGAGGGCGGCGATCATCTCTGCAGTCATCTTGCAAGACTATGTCCCGGCGCGTGCACCTGCTGGCTTCGCGCCCCGGGGCGCGAGCCTTCCCGCTGCCCTCAGCCGGCGGTTCCCATGCTCCTCGATGCGACCCGAGGCGCCGCGACGTACAGAGCCAGGCCCAGCGCAACCCAGGTGGCCAGGGTCAGCAGCGCCCATCCGCCGCCCGCGCCGTCGAAGTAGGCGACGGCGCGCACCAGCGTGCCGGCCGCGCCGGGTGGCAGGAGTTGCCCCAGAGTCGCCACGCCGGCGGGCAGCCACACCGCGCTGGTGGCGATGCCCGCGAACGGGTTGCCGATGAACATCATCGTCATGGCCGCGACGGTGAAACCCTTCGCGCCGAGGGCGTCGTTGAGCGCGGCCAAGGGCACGGCCAGGGCCGCGATGCCGAGCGCGATTGCCGCACCCACGGACCAGACCGACCCGTCGATGCTCCCAAAGGCGTAGCGCAGCACGGTCGAGACGACGAACCCGCCCACCAGCGAAAAGCCCAGCAACCCCACCAGGACCAGGCGCCGGTGTCCGGGCAGGAGTTTGCGGAACGCGACGGCGGGCACGATGCCGCCGAACACCAAGGGGAAGGCGAGGCCGCCGATGCCCGCGCCGATGGGGTCGCCGTCGGGAAGGGGGACGACATCGTCGACGGTGGCTGCCAGGCCCAGTTGTGCGGCGACTGCGCTGCCGGTGGCGGCGACGGTGCCGGAGATCGCGGTGGATCCGGCGCTGGCGACGACGACCCGGGCAGACCCGCCACGGGTGAGATCGAGCCCGCCCAGCACCTCCTTGGAGCGGATGGCTTCGTCCAGTTCCGCGCTGGAGCTGAGTTGCTCGACGAGGTACCCGCCCGGCGCGTGCTCGTCCAACGCAGCGGCGATCGCGTCGACGGTGGGTCCCTCTGCGACCACCCCCAGCGGGAGGTCACGGGGGCCCGACTTCAGCGTCGGCATGATGAACAGCAGCAGGAGGCCGACGAGGACGACGGAGAGGCCGGCGGTGAGGCCGAACCAGCGGACGGCTCGCGCCCGCTTGCGCAGCGTGGGACGGATGGGGGCTTCGGTGGTGACGGACATGCGTTCCTTGCGTTATGGAGGAAAATCCTCCGCTTATGGAGGAGTTTCCTCCGGATAGGATGGCGAAGTCAAACCAGGGAGGTGAAGGCGGTCATGAGGGCAGACGCATTGGCACGTCGGCGCCGCATCCTCGACGAGGCACGTCACCTGTTCGCCGGGCAGGGAGTCGCCGTTCCGCTGGAGGCCGTGGCGCAGTCAGCGGAGGTGGGCATCGCGACCTTGTACCGCAACTACCCAGATCGCGACGCGCTCGTCATAGCCGTGATGCTCGACCTTCTGGCAGACATCGACGCCGCCGTCGCAGCGGCGGCGGAGGGGCTGGACGCAGACCCGGAGGCGACGTGGGCCGGGCTGGTCGACCGCCTCGTCGCCCTTGAGGTCGGGGCACTTACCCACGCCTTGTCCGGGCAGGTGGCAGATCTCCCGGCTGAAGTGACCGAGGCGCAGGAGCACTCCCTCGCCGGCGTCTCGGCTGTGTTGAAGGCGCTGAGCGACAGGCGGGCGGTGAGCTCAGACCTGAGCGCGGTGGAGTTCATCGCGGCCATCGCGATCCTGACCCGCCCCCAGCCTGAGGCGATCCACCGGGCCGCGCCCGGCGTCGTCGCCCGTCTTGTGGCCGCGTTCGTCGGCTCCACCCGACCGTAGGTCGTAGCTCAGCAGCTCAACCGAGCCAGGTGGTGCTCCGGCGGGCAAGCTCGAACATCTTCTCGACGGTGTGCTGAGGGAGTCGCTCCGGCAAGCGCCGGAGGTGCCTCACCAGGCGCCTGCGGTTGATGACGGTGACGTCCTCGGGTGCCGCCTTCACGACGAAGGTGTCGGCGTTCACCGGCACGACCATGCCGCGCACGGCGACGGCGAAGCCTGCGGCCTTCCCGAGGAGCTTGGCTGCCCTGCTGGCCTCGTGGCGCGAGTTGCGGATATAGGGCTGGCGCACGCCGTTGACCATGAACGTGTTGCCGCCCACCCATACCTTCATCCCGGCGTGGTTCTTCGAATTGATGGTGAAGACGCCCGCTGGACCGATCAGTAGGTGGTCGATGTCTGAGTCCTTCGTTCCCACCGGGATCGAGTGAAGGAAGCGCCATCGTGGATCCGCCTTCCGCAATCTCTCGAGCTCAGCGGCCACCAGCCGCTCACCGATGGCACCCCGCTCCCACGGCGAGCGCGCGTGCTTCCCAAGAAGGATGCTTCGCAGGATGGTGGCGCGCTGGCCGACCGCGTGGGCGGCGTCGATCTGTGCCTGGAGCGATACGCCCGGTGTGTTGTGGATGAGGTCGAGGACGGGAGTGGGCTTGCTGGGGACTGCCCCGACGGCCCGTCCCGGGGGGCGGGATGCGGTGAACGCCGCGGGATCCTTCGGCCTCGCCGGCGGCTTCGTCGATTGGCTCGGCTCGGCACTTGGGCGGCGCCAATAGCCAACGGCCGCCTCGAGTTCCGCGGAGAGCTCCGGTGACTCTGGGTGCAGCGTGTGGGCATCCATGTCCTGATAACCCAGCTGCACCCCGTCACTGGAGCGAATCACGTATAAGCGATCCTTACCGAAGTGCTTCCACCGCTTGAAATTGAACGCGGTCGACGACTGGTCCCCCATGGGCCGAGGCTAGCCGCGATCCATCCGGACCGCGGCCAGCCCGCCAGAATCAGGCGCTCTGCGCCTCGGAGATGTCCAGGTACACCTGTGCACCCATCTCCCTGAACTCCCGCGACTTCGCCGCCATGCCCGACTCCGCGTCGACACCGGAACCGAACCGGGCCCTGATGTCGCCGCTGATCTTCATCGAGCAGAACTTCGGCCCACACATCGAGCAGAAGTGCGCCGTCTTCGCCGGCTCCGCGGGCAGGGTCTCGTCGTGGAACGCGATGGCGGTGTCCGGGTCGAGCGAAAGCGCGAACTGGTCGTGCCACCGGAACTCGAACCGCGCCTTACTCAAGGCGTCGTCGCGGACCTGCGCCCCGGGGTGACCCTTGGCGACATCAGCGGCGTGGGCCGCAATCTTGTACGTGATGACGCCCGTCTTCACGTCGTCGCGGTTCGGCAGCCCCAGGTGTTCCTTGGGGGTGACGTAACAGAGCATCGCGGTGCCGTGCATGGCGATCACTGCGGCCCCGATGGCGGAGGTGATGTGGTCGTGCCCCGGGGCGATGTCGGTGACCAGCGGCCCCAGCGTGTAGAACGGCGCGCCGTGGCACCAGTCCTGCTCGAGGCGTACGTTCTCCTCCACGAGGTTCAGCGGGATGTGGCCGGGGCCCTCCACCATCACCTGCACGTCGTACTCCCAGGCCCGCTTCGTCAGCTCGGCGAGCGTGCGCAGCTCGGCGAACTGAGCCTCGTCGTTCGCGTCGGCGATGGAGCCGGGCCGCAGCCCGTCGCCCAGGCTGAACGAGATGTCGTAGGCCGCGAAGATCTCGCACAGTTCGTCGAAGTGCTCGTAGAGGAACGACTCCCGGTGGTGCGCGAGCATCCAGCCGGCCATGATCGACCCACCCCGGCTGACGATGCCCGTGACGCGATCAGCCGTCAGCGGCACGTACCGCAGGAGGACGCCGGCGTGGACGGTCATGTAGTCGACGCCCTGCTCGGCCTGCTCGATGACCGTGTCCCGGTACACCTGCCATGTGAGCTCCTCGGCCTTGCCGTCCACCTTCTCCAGCGCCTGGTAGAGCGGCACGGTACCGATGGGCACGGGGCTGTTGCGGACGATCCATTCGCGCGTGGTGTGAATGTCGTCACCGGTGGAGAGGTCCATCACTGTGTCGGCGCCCCAGCGGGTAGCCCACGTCAGCTTGTCCACCTCCTCCGCGATGGAACTGGTGACGGCGGAGTTGCCGATGTTGGCGTTGACCTTCGTCAGGAACGCCCTGCCGATGATCATCGGTTCGGTCTCAGGGTGGTTGATGTTGGCGGGGATGATCGCTCGGCCGGACGCCACCTCTTCCACCACCTTCTCGACGGCGACGCCCTCGCGCAGCGCCACGTAACGCATCTCCGGGGTGACGACGCCCTTGCGGGCATAGTGCAGCTGCGTCACCCTCTTGCCGGGTATGGCTCGGATGGGGTCCTGCCTGCGGCCACGCCATTCATCGGAGGCCGCGCCACGACGCACGGCCGCCCGGCCGTCGTCGGCCAGGCCGGCGGAGCGCGCCGAATGGAGTTCAGTGTCACCTCGCCCGGCAATCCACTCCCGGCGCTTCGGGGCAAGCCCTTCCACAGGATCGACGGTGGGGCCACATGTGCGGTAGACGTGCACGTCGGCATTGGGGACGTCACCAGGGGAGTCCGCCAAGCTGATGGCGGTGACCGCGACGTGGATGTCGCGATCGGAGATGGTGACGGCACGATGCTGCGGATGGATTTCCATCTGACTCTCTTCCTTCGCCGGCATGACCCGGACAGGTTCGACGGTCGCAAGCGGCATCAGCTTGATCTCAGCCCGTGCCCGGGCACCCGTGGGGTGTCTGAAGCCAACCACAGCGGGAGCTCACCGCCACCGACGTCTCATGGCGAAGCTCCGCACTCGCCTCGTGGGAGCACAAGCCCCTGTCAGGACGACATCGCCTCGCGACTCGACGCGACGCGCAGCCAGCAGACGAGCCAAGCCCTACACCGATTTTGACTTCTCCGCAGAGTCTGTCTAGTATTGGCCTTCGCGCAAGCGACTGCTGAACAAGCAAAACCCCCAGTCACATGGGAATTCATGCTTATTTGCGGCTGATCCACCCAGATCAAGCGATTTGACAGGGGGGAGGCCAACAAGTAAAGTTCTGCGGGTTGCCCAAGCGGCAAATACAACTCAACGGAACAAGCCAAACCGGCCGATTTGACAGGCTGGAACACGGCAAGTAAAGTTGATCGAGTTGCCCCAAGCGGGAATCGCACGGAAAATGGTGTGGTTGAAGCGTGGGTCGCACCCGAAACTTGAGAACTCAACAGTGTGCTTTAAGTCAATGCCAAATACATGCACTGGCAAGGCTTTTCGGAGTCTTGTCGTGCGAACCCGTCTCCCAGCTTTGGTTGGGGATGGATTCCTTTGAATTAATATTGATTAAAGTCCAGTTTTTTGGATTTTGTCGGTATCAAACTAGTTGACAGTTGAGCAGGTGCCTTTTGGGGTGTCTGTACTGATAATTTTCAACGGAGAGTTTGATCCTGGCTCAGGACGAACGCTGGCGGCGTGCTTAACACATGCAAGTCGAACGGTAAGGCCCTTTCGGGGGTACACGAGTGGCGAACGGGTGAGTAACACGTGAGTAACCTGCCCTTGACTTTGGGATAACTCCTGGAAACAGGTGCTAATACCGGATACCAGCCTTCACGGCATCGTGTTGGTTTGAAAGCTCCGGCGGTCAAGGATGGACTCGCGGCCTATCAGCTTGTTGGTGAGGTAGTGGCTCACCAAGGCTTCGACGGGTAGCCGGCCTGAGAGGGTGACCGGCCACATTGGGACTGAGATACGGCCCAAACTCCTACGGGAGGCAGCAGTGGGGAATATTGCACAATGGACGCAAGTCTGATGCAGCAACGCCGCGTGCGGGATGACGGCCTTCGGGTTGTAAACCGCTTTCAGCAGGGACGAAGCGAGAGTGACGGTACCTGCAGAAGAAGCACCGGCTAACTACGTGCCAGCAGCCGCGGTGATACGTAGGGTGCGAGCGTTGTCCGGATTTATTGGGCGTAAAGAGCTTGTAGGCGGTTTGTTGCGTCGGTAGTGAAAACTCAGGGCTTAACCCTGAGCCTGCTTCCGATACGGGCAGACTTGAGGAAGGTAGGGGAGAATGGAATTCCTGGTGAAGCGGTGGAATGCGTAGATATCAGGAGGAACACCAGTGGCGAAGGCGGTTCTCTGGACCTTTCCTGACGCTGAGAAGCGAAAGCGTGGGGAGCAAACAGGCTTAGATACCCTGGTAGTCCACGCCGTAAACGGTGGGTACTAGGTGTGGGGTTCATTCCACGAACTCCGTGCCGCAGCTAACGCATTAAGTACCCCGCCTGGGGAGTACGGCCGCAAGGCTAAAACTCAAAGGAATTGACGGGGCCCCGCACAAGCGGCGGAGCATGCGGATTAATTCGATGCAACGCGAAGAACCTTACCTGGGTTTGACATATGCCGGAAACATCTAGAGATAGGTGCCCCTTTATGGTCGGTTTACAGGTGGTGCATGGCTGTCGTCAGCTCGTGTCGTGAGATGTTGGGTTAAGTCCCGCAACGAGCGCAACCC
>NZ_JBUZNQ010000015.1:0-16985 GCF_055326325.1 Tessaracoccus zhenghani
GGGCGGATTCAATCGGTGGGTGCAACACCAACTAGTTTGGCCAGTTTCTCAGCAGGGGTCTCGTAATCCAAGCCCTTCCGGGGGCGGGTGTTGAGTTCGTACTCGGCCGCGGCGACTTCTGCGTCGGTGACACGGGTGAAGTCGGTGCCCTTGGGGAAGTACTGACGCTTGAGTCCGTTGCTGTTTTCGTTGGTGGGACGCTGCCACGGGGAGTGGGGATCACAGAAGTACACCTTGCAGGAGGTCTCGTCGGTGAATCGGTGATGGGCGGCCATCTCTACGCCCTGGTCCCAGGTCAACGAGCGCCACAGCGAAGCGGGTAACTCTCGGGCCATGATCGTGAGGATGTCGGTGACGGTGAAGGTGTCATGGACACAGACCCGCCGCATCATCGTGTACTTCGTGTGACGCTCATCGAGGGTGACCAGCGCGGAGCGTAGATCCGACCCGATGATCAGGTCACCTTCCCAGTGGCCTGGCACCCGCTTGTCGTCAGCCTCCTCGGGACGTTTCGCCAGGACCGCGTCCTCCCCGATCCAGCCCCGGGGTTTAGCAGGCAGCTTCGATCTCGGTCGACGTTTGCTGCGGCCCTGACGTAACGCCTTGTCAACCGTCAATTCGTGACGCAGTGACCCGGCGGTCTGGATGTAGAGCGCCTGGTAGATCGTCTCGTGACTCACCCACATGTCCTCCCGGTCAGGGAATTCGAGTTTCAACCGGCCCGAGATCTGCTCGGGAGAATCACGCCGCTTCAACCGCTCGACCACCTCAGCACGCACCGCGCTACCAGGGGCCAGTTTCCCAGGCTTCGGCCGTTTCCGGGCCTGGTCGGCACGTGTCTGCGCGGGACGCCACCGGTACTTACCCTCAACGGATCCGCGTTGACGCTCCCGCCACACCGTCGAACGGGCCACCCCCAACTCGGCAGCGATCCACGTGTCACCACGTCCCTCGCTCAGCCGGATCGCGATCACCATCCGACCCGCCTGAGTCAGCCTGCCATTGCAATCGACCCAGTCCCCCTCGGGCACCCGACGCGGCTCCCGCGCCGCCCGCGGCCGCAGCTCGGGCACACCCCCGAGCCGCCCATGCTGCAACTTCACACCCTCGAGTTTGGCCCACCTCCACACCATCCCAGGCGAGATACCCAACCCCCGTGCGACTTCTCGCGCACTGAGCCCCTCAGCCAACCCGGCAAGGGCAACCCCACGCTTCTCCGCGACCGACACAACACATCCCCTTCAGATCTGTTGCACTCACCCCCTGAACTCGCGGGCGTGTCGCACGGTGACCCCATCCAATTGCTCACGGCTGGCCTGAGTTTGCAGGGAGCGGAAGACATCCGCTACAGTTGATCGTCGGTAAGCGGGCCTATAGCTCAGGCGGTTAGAGCGCATCCCTGATAAGGATGAGGTCGCTGGTTCAAGTCCAGCTAGGCCCACCAATGAACCCCTAGGCGACTAGGGGTTTCGTTATTTTCACTTGAAGTTGTACCGGATTGGTACCGGATGCGTCGCGGGAAATGGTCCGCGCGCGAGCCCATGACAGCCGCGTAGGCGCCTCGGGCTCGCAAGCCCAGCCGCCGCCACCGAGTACGAGACCATCTCCCCCGATACCTTCTAGGTAGCCCCGATGGTCGGGGTTCTGGTCGCCAGGCCCGGCATGACTTACTGCCCCTGTCATTGATGATCCGGGGGGTGTTGTCACCGGGTCCTGGTGGCGTGGGTTGATCGCTGATAGGGACACGGCCCGCTGGATCGACAGCGTGGTCTCTTCGTAACGTGGGTGCCGACGATCTTCGCCTGACTTGGTGACCAGAATGAGTCCTTGAAGGAGGACTGCCATGGATCAAGACCGGTTCGCGCCCCCACCCATCCTGAGCGAGCAGCCCGGGAGTTCACCTCGGCCCCGTCCTGGAGAGGGCGAGCTGATGCTGGGGCGGGGTGGGTTGCGTCGCGGCCGCCGGTGAAGAGCTACCGGATGACCTCCGACCAGGTCGGGATCTGGTGGCCGTTCCTGACCGCGAGCCCGCTGCCACCGACCGGGGCCGCGATGGGCACCGACATCGCCAACGGCACCACCTTCTACGTCGACCCGCACGGCTGGGTCCTCGACGACGCGGTCCCGGTCACCAACCCCAACATCTTCATCTTCGGGAAACCAGGCCGCGGGAAATCAGCCTGGGTCAAAGCCTTCCTCAACCGCATGTTCGCCTTCGGCTACCAGGCACTGATCCTGGGCGACCCCAAGGACGAATACGAACCCATGTGCCGCCACTTCGGTGTCGAACCCTGGGCCATCGGCCCCGGCATGCCCGCCCGCCTCAACCCCCTAGACCCCGGACCTCTCGCCACCGGCTGGCACACCCTGAACGTCGACGAGCAGCGCCGCCGCACCGCCGTGATCTTCGGCCGCTGGGTCGTGCTGCTCCGCTCCCTGATCGGGTCACAGAGCCTCGGCCAAACTAAGGTCCCCGTCGGCCCCACCGAGGAACAGATCCTCACAACCGTCCTCCAGCACCTCAGCCACGCCACCACCGACGCCCGAGAACTGGCACCCATCGTCATCCCCCAGTGAATCGCCCCGGGTCTGGTGGAGGGTCTGAAATCCCGAGAGGATGATGACCATGCCAGCACCGAGGAAGTACCCGCCGGAGCTTCGTGAGCGTGCGATGCGGCTTGTTGCCGAGGCCAGGAGAGAGGATCCGGAGTTTGGCAGATGCAAGCCGATGTCGGGTCTGGTAGTGGAAATCTTTAGAGGGTCCCCTCCGCCCTGTCTTATATGGAGATCAACGAGGTGCCGTTGCCTCATCGACTCAACCACCAATCCGAGTTCGACAGACTCCCTAAGGGGATCCACACCAAGCGTCGCCTTGAGGTGCCAACCGATCTCCCACAGCCCGTATACATCGTCGGTAAGCAGTTCTAGGATCTGGCGCTCGACATCGTCGTGGTTCATAGAGTCGGGTTCCCGTCTAACGGAATCGGATCTGCACTGCGGCAGCCCTCGCCGTCACCCGCCCCAGATGACAAGCACCACAGGGGTCACCCGGTGGGCTGTTTAGTGGGTCGGTGTAGCTGTACGGGACGGCGGGGTCAGGAGTCGCGCCAGCCAGCCGCGCAGCTCGTCCATGTCCGCCAAGAATGGGTAGAACCGGGACGCACCTCCCCGACTCAGCCCCGGAGGGTGATGTCCGCGCACCCATAGTGATCAAGCGGCAGCCAAGTATTGCGTCGGCGGGGAAGGGTTTTGCATGATGACGTTAACAGGCCCCTCCAGCGTAGGGCGGCCTCACCCCGATTGTCTCCGGAGCCCCTGTGCATAGAACCACTCCCCTGGCCATCGTCCTTGCGATCGCGATGGCCGTCGGTGTCCTAATCCCGTCCGTTGCGGGCTTGACCGCCGCCGCTGATGACGGACCAACGATCAGGCGAGCGGCTAACGGGGCGCCGGTGACGATCCCAGCCATCGCCAACTGGGAGTCCGCCTCTGGGGCTTTCTTCTTTGCAGCCTCCACCCGCGTCGTGGCAGGGTCGGCGGAAGAGTCGCCAGCCGGACACCTCGTAGCCGGCCTCGCTGGGGCACTGGGCACGACCGTGCAGCGGGTGTCGCAGAGTGCCGTGGCGGGCGACGTTGCCCTGAAGCTGGATCCGACGTTGGCCGTTCTGGGCGACGAAGGTTCACGCATCACAGTAGGGAACTCGATCCTCATTGAGGCAGCCACCGAAGCCGGCCTCTTCTACGGCGTCCAAAGCGTTCTGCAATGGGCAGTCCAGGCCGGCATCACCAGCGCCATCCCCGCAGGCGTCGCCACTGACGCTCCCGAGTACGAGATCCGCGGCATGGGAGTGTGCGCCTGCATCATCAATGTGTCGATGGAGACGCTCGAGTCAGTCATCAAGCAGATGGCCTACTACAAGATGAACGAGCTCTGGCTAGAGATCAAGCTTGAATCCCAGACGCTGCCGCTGGCAAACGTGTGGTCGTACTACACCCCCGCCCAGGCACGACACATCACCGAGTTCGCCCGCGAACACCACATCCGCATCATCACCGAGGTCAACTCGCCCGGACACATTGGCCCGTGGATCGCCGAGTACCCAGAGTTGCAACTGACCCGCGACGACGGCCTCAAGGAGCCGACACGTCTCGACATCAGCAGCCCCGTCGCGCTCAGCACATTGCAGGACATCTACGACGAGTACATGAAAGCCTTCGACACCGGCGGTTACTGGCACATGGGTGCCGACGAGTACATGTTCGGCGTGCCAGGAGGCGTCAGCCGATTCCCGCAGTTGCTCGCAGCCGCGAAGGCGAAGTTCGGTGCTGACGCCCGTGAGCAGGACCTCTTCATCGACTTCATCAACCAGATGAACGCCTACGTCCGCGCCGACGGTCGGACGCTGCGGATCTGGAACGACGGCATCCCCGTCGAATACAACATCGCCAAGCTCGACCCATCGATCATCGTTGAGCACTGGCAGCACGACGCCGGGGCAGGCATGGTCGGAAGGTCCGCCCAGAACCTGCTCGCTGACGGCCACGATCTAGTCAACGCCAACAAGAACCTTTACCACGCACGCCCCAATGGCCTCTGGCGCCAGCCCTCCCAGCTGTGGGCGGACAATTGGACCCCGATGCACTTCGTCAACGAAGGTGTCGCGGACGACTCGACCACGCCAGGCAAGGTCTTGGGCGGAAAGTTGACGCTGTGGCCAGACAACGGCCCCGCAATGACGGAGCGTGAGCAGATGACTGCGGTGCAGGAGACGTGGCGCTTCACCGCTCAAGCCACCTGGGGCAGCGCCCGACCCGTCGCCGATTACGCCTCGTTCCGAGCCCTGGGAGAAGCCATTGGCCGCGGTCCTGTGACGGACCTAGTGAATTGGCGACCCGTCCCCGGCGGCACGTACGAGATCCAGACCACCAGCGGTTCGCTGGTTCCGGGCAACCCCGTCACCCTCGGAGCAGCCACCCGCTGGACCCTGACCCCAACCGCTGACGGCTACTACACCGTCCGCGCGGTTGATACCCAGCAGTGCCTCGACATGGTTGGCGGCACTGGTTTGCAGTTGGGCACGCCGATGAACTTTGGCCAGGCGCCCGTCACGGGGGCCTGCGCATCTCGCAACCTGCAGAAGTGGTGGGTTAAGCAAGTTCCGGGCGGCTTCACGTTCACCAACGCCATCACCCAGCTGCCGCTGGTCGCCGCGGGCACCGCCGTACGCCAGCAGGACCCCAACAAAACGCAGCCCACCGTCTTCCGCCTGATCGGCGACGGCGTCACGCTCGACGGCTCCTTGCCAGCGCGCATCACCGCTGGTCAGCCCGTGCGCCTGTCGCTGACCGCAGGCAATCTGACGGGCGCCGCAGTCTCCGACGTGAAGGTATCGGTCACTGCACCGGAGGGCTGGACGGTCGCGCCGTTGGACATCAGCATGGCCTCCCTGCCAGCACAGTCGTCGACAGACATGGAGTTCACTCTCACGCCACCGGCCCAGTGGACCGGTCCTTTCATGGCGGTAGCGACGGCGTCCTGGTCGGAAGCCGGGACGACGCGCACCACCAGCCTGAACCTCACTTCGGCGATGGCGTGCTCCGCAACGCCGACGTCGCCCAACGCCGTCACCTGGGTTTCCAGCGAACAGACCAGCGCTAACGAAATGGCGCCGGCGACCAACGTCATCGACGGCTCGCCCAGCACCTACTGGCACACGAAGTGGGATCCGACCGCCGAGACCCATCCGCACAACCTTGTGGTGAGCTTCAACGACGCCAAGACGCTGTGCGCTGTCAATCTCACCCCGCGGCAAGGCTCCTCGTCGGGGGCGCAGAACGGTCAGATCAAGGACTACTCGATCTACACGACTAACGACGACGCCGTCGCCGCTCAACGCTTCGGCGCGACCGTGCCGACGGGCTGGGGTGCTCCGGTTGCTACGGGCACGCTGCCCGCGTCGCAGGCAGTGCAGACGATCACGCTTGCAGCCCCCGTGCGCGCCAAGTACCTGCTGCTCGTCGCCAGGTCGGCTCAGAATGCGGCTCACCCGTGGACGACCCTCGGGGAACTCTCCGTCGATGTCGCCTCACCGGCGCCGAGCCCGACCCCCACGTCTTCGGTATCGGCGACACCGACGCCGAGCGCTACCCCGACGCCCACGGCAACTCCCACGCCGACCCCCACACCAACGCCGACGGCAACTCCCACGCCGACCAAAACGGTGTGGCCCATTCCGACCGTGACACCGACCCCGACGGTCACGACGACGCCTAAGCCGACGCCCACGCCGACGCGGTCGGCCAGCCCTGCACCGAAGCCGACGCCCGGTCCCGTCGACATCTACATCACCCCGGGTCTCCACAGTTCCGGCGGCCGTCAGTGGAGCACCACGTGCGAAGCTTACTCGCAGACGAGGCGCTGCCGCACGGAGATATGGGCCACGCAGGTCAGCTATGTAAGTGGAGCCTTCGTGAGCAAGACCGGCTGGTTCTTCAACAATCTGACCTACCTGCCGCTGATGACGCAGCAGCAATGGGGCGCCAACATCCTGGCCAGCCCTGGCGAGTTCGTCTCCGGCGGCCGCCAGTGGAAGACCGAGTGCAACACCGCTCTCACCGGACGAGGTGGTTGCCGCAGCTACATCTGGGCACCAAACACCCCGCACTCCAAGCAGAACGCGAACGGCACATGGAGCCACTACTTCGCCGACGTCTGGCTGTTCAACAACATGACGCGCTTCCGCACCAACTGACAGCCCACCGCACACCTACGACAACAGGACAACTCATGACACATCGCAAACCCCGGTCGTTGTCCGCGGCGCTGACCGTCGCCGTCGCGTCGGTCCTCGCGCTCACCGTCGCTCCATTCGCTCCGTCTGCGCAGGCTGCCCCCAACGAAGCACCGAAGGTCATCCCCTCGCTGCAGGAATGGGTCGGCGACGAAGGCTCGTTCGTCCTCACGCCGAGCGCACGCATCGTCGTCGACGCTGCCCTGGTGAGCGTCGGCGAAAAGTTCGCCGACGACCTCGGGGCCGTGACGGGCGTCGACGTGGCGGTTGTTCAGGGCACACCAGCGGCTGGTGACCTCGTGCTGCGCCTCGACGGTGCGCTGGCTCACGGACCCGGCGGAGAGCGTTTCGCTGAAGAGGGCTACATGCTGCGCGCGACGACCTCGCGGCTCGAGATTACCGCTCCGACGAGCCGCGGCGCCTTCTACGGCACCCGCACCGCGCTCCAGGGCATCCTTCAGTCACCGGGGCGCGCGAGCTTCCCGGCCGGTGTGACCACCGACTGGCCAGACTACGAGTCCCGCGGGTTCAGCCTTGATGTCGGTCGACGCTTCTTCACCGCCGAATTCATCCGCGACTACATCTCGATGATGAGCTGGTACAAGCTCAACGAGTTCCAGATCCACCTCAACGACAACGAGATCTGGAAGCCAGCGACGGGCTGGAAGGACGCCTACGCGGGATTCCGCCTGAAGTCCGACAACCCCGAGTTCGCTGGCCTCGCCTCTACCGACGGCTCCTACGACCGCGCGGACTGGCAATCGTTTGAGGATGCCGCCGCCTCACATGCAATCACCCTCATCCCGGAAATCGATGTGCCTGCGCACTCGCTCGCTTTCATCAAGTGGCGCCCCGAGCTCGGCCTCGACAGCGGAATGGTGGACGGCCAGCCGAGTATCCAATCGGATCACCTCGACCTGACTCCGGCCAAGACGGCCCACACCACCAGCGTCATCAAGTCGGTGTTCGACGAGTTCATTCCCTGGTTCGAGGGGCCGGATGTGCATTTCGGCGCCGACGAGTACCCCAAGACCTACGCCAACGAGTACCGCGACTTCTTCAACGAGATGGCTGCTCACATCCGCAGCCATGGCAAGCACCCGCGCGCCTGGGCAAGCATGAAGTGGATGCACGGAACAGCGGAGGGCTACGACCGCGACGTCACTGTCAACGCGTGGAGCAACGACTGGTACGAGATGCCAGCTGCGGTCGCCGATGCGTACAAGTTCATCAACACCAACGATGCGACGCTCTACGTCGTCCCGACGGCGAACTACTACCACGGCATCAACGGGCTACCGAACCAGAACCTGTACAACACCTGGCTGCCGAACCGGCTCGTCAACTCCGCCCCCGTTCAGCCTGGCGCTCCAGCTGGCGCGATGTTCGCCGTGTGGAACGACCTGGCCAACAACGACTACACCGAGATGGACGTGCATCGCCTGGTGCGCGACTCTTTCCCCGTCATCGCGCAGAAGACGTGGAACGCGGAGGCCCCGACACTCTCATACGCCGCGTTCACCCAGGTGCGCGACGCCGTCGGCGCAGGTCCCGGCCTGTCCCTCATCGATAGCCAGCCGCGCACTCCCGTCGCCAACGACCTGACGACCGACGCAACCGTCACCGCACTCGGCAGTGACCCGGATCATCCGGCGAGCGCCCTGCTGGACCGGATGCCGTACACGCGTTGGCAACACAGCTCCAACGACTCGTCGTTCGTCATTGACCTCGGGTCGGCTCGCGCCGTAGCGCAGGTCAAGGTGGACTGGGCACAGCCGCTCCCCACCCAGGTCGACGTGGAGCTGTCTACCGACGCTCAGGCATGGGTCAAGGTGGCCGACGACCGCCCGGGAACGGAAGCAACAATTTCGTTTGGCGCACAGACTGGGCGCTACGTCCGGGTCAGCGCATCAGCGGATAGTCGCGTCGGCGCATGGGGCGTGAGCGTGTTCGGCCCCGCACCGATCAGCCAGAGTGCGACCGTGACAGCCTCCGGGCAAGAAACCCCGGCATTCCCGCCGTCGCTGGCGATCGACGGCGACCTCTCTAGCCGTTGGTCTGCCAACAACGTGGCTCAGCCATGGATCCAGTTGGACTTCGGGGCGGTCAAGCCGTTCTCGCAGATGGACCTCGCGTGGGAGGCCGCCTCAGCTGGCGCCTACACCATTGAGGCCTCCAACGACCCAACCACCTGGCGAACGATCGCCACACGCTCGGGGCTGGCGTCCGGCGCTCGCACAGACCGACTCACGATTGAGCCAACCTCGGCTCGCTACGTCCGACTAACGGTGACTGCCAAGACCATGGGGCAGTACCTGAGCTTGTACGAGTGGACGATCCCCGGCGACGCCACCGTGACGCCAACGCCTACCCCCACGCCGTCGGTTAGCCCGACGCCCACACCGACACGCACCCCAACGCCATCGGTGTCTCCCACCCCGACACCCACAATCACAACCACACCCACAGCGTCGATCTCGCCCACCCCGACGGTGACTCCAACAGCCACCGCGTCGGCGACCCCGACCCCGACGCCGACGACGTCGCCTAAGCCTTCGGTGAAGCCCACTGGAACGCGGACGCCTTCGGTCCCCGTCGGTCCACCTTCGAAGCCGGGTGATGTCTACTCGCCCGGGCGCCACAGCGTCAATGGCCGCGAGTGGATGACTACGTGCGAGTCGTACTCGGTCACCTGGCGCTGCCGGACAGAAATTTGGGCAACCCAGGTTGTGCGGGTCAACAACACCTACGTTCAGCGTAATGGGTGGGTGTTCAACAGCCTGACCTACCTCGCCTCTCCCAGGGCGATCTGGGCAGGCAACCCGCTAGCCGCAAACACCACGTGGACTGCAGCGGACGGCCGCGCGTGGCGCACCGAATGCGACACGGCCGCTACCGGTCGCAACGGCTGCCGCAGCTACGCCCAGGCGAAGGTGATTGCCACCCGGCACATCAACGGCTCCAACGCATACGTCACGGAGACCCAATGGGTCCTCAACAACATCGTGCGATTTAGCTGACAGCCACCAGAATGAAGGTGAGGCGGAGGTCCCACCGTAGCGAGTCCGCGTGATTAGGAACACGCGAGGATGGAACTCTGCGTCACCGCGTCGTACTTCGGGTAACCGAGGTAGTAGCGTCGTGCTCCGAAACACGCGACCTCGGCAACCAAACAGGCTCTTCACAGATAGGAGTGGATCAGGGGTCTGAACCCGCCTGCTTCGAGTAGCGACCTGAGTCGGTAGTTGGCCAGGTTCCGGAACCCCAGCGCGATCCCGCGGAGGTGTTCGAGGCGGCCGTTGATGGCCTCGGTCGGCCCATTCGAGGTGCCGGGATGGTCGAAGAACGCCAGGATGTCGTCACGGCGCTTGTGCAGGGTCCGGCCGAGTTGGGCAAGCTCGGCCAGCCCTGTGGGAGCGGCGGTCTTGATCGAGTCGATCAGCTTCGAAAGCGCTGCTCGACCTGCCGCCCGGTCCTTGTCGCGGTAAGCGGAAATGATGTTCTGGTAGACACTCCACGTGACCTCGACCTCGGCATGGTCCTCAACGGCGAACAGAGCATCGAGGCGGATGTTCTGCCGCTGGGTGAGTAGATCGATGCCGGTCTGGAGGAGCCGGCGGGCTTTGTAGAGAGGATCGTCCTTGCGGCCACGGCCACCGGTGAGTTCACGCTGAACCCGTTGCCGGGTCTGGTTCAGCTTGTCACCTACCAGAGCGACAACGTGGAATGGATCCATCACAGTGGTCGCGTCAGGGACGGCCTCTGTGGTGGCGGACTTGTAGCCGGTGAACCCGTCCATCGCGACGATCTCCACCCCAGCCCGGAACTCAGCCGTCTGCGCCTCGAGCCAGGTCTTGAACACCTCCTTGGAACGCCCCGGGACCATGTCCAGCAACCGTGCCGTGCCGGTATCGTCCCTAACGGGAGTGAGGTCAATGACAACGGTGACGTACTTGTCACCGTGGCGGGTGTGACGCCAACAGTGCTCGTCGACCCCGATCACCTGCACCCCCTCGAGCCGTTCAGGATGGCCGATCAGGACCTGCTGCCCGAGCTCTGTCACGGCATCGTGGATGGTGCCCCACGCCGATTGCAGCACCGCCGCCACGGCACTGATCGAACAGTGGTCAAGCACCACTTCCTGCAGCGCCCACCACACCGCTGAGTGGGTCAGTTTCGACCTCGGCGCAGCGACGGTCCGGAGCCGATGCCGCCACACCCTGCCACAGTTGCGGCAGCGATACCTGGGGGCCCTCACCTGCAGCTTCGTCGCCGCCCGTCCGACCGGCAGATGCGTGAACCAGCGGATGAAGCTGTCATGCCAACCACCCGTCCCGCCGCACCCCGGGCAGGTGTCGTCCGGCAGGACCGGTTTGCAGAACAAGGTGGTCTTGTCTGGCCACACTTGCTGCGCCTGCACCTCGAGACCCAGGACGTCGATGCGGGCGAAGGTATTCAGATCAGGAGCGGTGATCGCGGGCGTGGCAGGAGTCGGTGAGGTAGCGTGAACCATGAGCCTTGTTCGTTGCGAGGAGTGGACTAGACACTCACATCCTCCCAGCGGCAAGGCTCCCCACGTCTACTCACCCGACAGACGCCGTCCCACCCTTATCTTTGAAGAGCCGTCAAACCAGAGCACCCACGCGACGACGGCGACTATTGCCTGTGCGTTCCGTTGAGTTCGGTCGCGAAGAAAGCCGAAGCCGCCTTCAAGATCTCGTTCGCACGTCGTAGTTCCGCGTTCTCCCGCTTCAGGCGCTTGATCTCCCGCCGCGCGTCGGTCGGCACTCGGGGCCGGTCTCGCGGGTCGACCTGCCCCGATGGATCCGCGCCCGGATCGTCTCCGGAAATGCCGAAGCGAGTCAAGCGAGGTTGGTCGCGGCCGCTGCCCAGGTTGTGCCCGTCCGCCCAGCGCGACGCGCCGGAGCTCGCCTAGGCAGGCAGGCGCAGCGTCGCCGCGAGCCCACCTCCTGCACGCGGCGTGAGATCCAGCGAACCGCCGTGGGCTTTCGCAATGGCGTCGACGAGCGCCAGCCCCAGACCGTGGCCCGCACCTGCGGTCCGCTGCGCTCGGGCGAAAGGCTCGATCCACGTGCGGATCTCGGCCGTGTCCAAGGCAGGGCCACCGGATTCCACGATGATTTCGGCATTCTGGCCCACCTTCGCCAGGGTTAATGACGCGTCCTCACCGTGTGTGATCCCGTTGCGCACCAAATTCTCCACCGCCTGGCGCACCAGGGTAGGGGAGGCGGCGACCGTGATCAGCTCCGCCGCCACCGGCACGCCCTGCCCGTGCGTGATGTCACGGCACAGCGCAGCCAGATCCATCTCTTGCCTGTCGCCGAGGTCCACGTTCGCCAACTGCAACAACGCGGCTATGGTCTGCGCGGCCCGCGCGTTGACCTCCCGAACCCGTTCCAAGGTCTCCCGCAGCGACGCTTCGTCGCCGCTGGCCAGCGCCACATCTGCCATCGTCTGAATCGTCGCGACAGGTGTCTTCAGCTCGTGAGAGGCATTCGACGCGAAACGGCGTTGCCGCTCGAGGGCACCCGCCAGCTCGTCGAGCATCGCGTTGAGCGCGGCCGCCAATTCGCCCACCTCATCCGCGGGTCCCTCGTGGTTGATCCGGGCGCCCAGGTCACCCCGGGTCACGGTCGCAGCGTCGTGTGCGATCTCCCGCAGCGGTTTGATCACCAGACCGGCCACGAACCAACCGATCAGCCCAGCGACTGCGGTCAGCAGCGCCAGAGCAACCACGGAAGCCAGCAGCACGCGGCGCAGGATCTCATCGGTGATGGGCACTGCCCCGTCAATCACCAGGCCGTCATCCGGGGTGGGGATCTGGGCCAGAAACGGCACCGGGGTGAGCTTCAAATAGGCGTATACCAGCCCGATCAGCGCCAGGCCCACACCCAGGACGGTAGCCACGAACATCACGGTGATGCGCGCGCGCAGACTCAGCTTCATCGCGGCACCTCCGCCACGTAGTAGCCAGATCCTGCCACGGTGTGCACGATGCGCGGTCCGCCCAGTTTCTTGCGCAGGTGTGAGACCGTCACGCGCGGGGAGTTCGTGAAGGGGTCGGCGTTCTCATCCCAGGCCTCCGCCAGCAGGTCCTCCGCGGAGATCACCGCGCCAGCTGCCCCCATAAGCACCTCCAGCACCGCGAACTCCTTCGGGCTGAGTGAAACGTGTGCACCGCCCCGGGTGACCTCCCGGCGGAGGGTGTCCAGTCGTACGTCGCCGCAGCGGTAGACTTCGCCGCGCACCGGCAGGTTGCGCTTGGCTAGAGCGGCAACCCGCGCGATCAGCTCCGGGAGCTCGAAGGGCTTGGGAAGGTAGTCGTCCGCGCCGAGGTCGAAGCCCATCAGCCGGTCGTCGAGCGTCCCTGAAGCGGTCAGCATGATCACCCTCGTCGCCGGGTGGGTATCGACGACCCAACGGCAGATATCGTCGCCGTGGATACCCGGTAGGTCCCGGTCCAGCACGAGGACGTCGGGGCGGATCTCGTCGATGAGCGAGCGCGCAGCCGCACCGTCATAGGCCGCGTCAGCTTCCATGTTCGCGTCGTTTAGCGCAGTGCAAATGGCATCGGCGAGGTAGCTTTCGTCGTCGACGACGAGAACCCGGATCGTCATGACCTCTATCGTAACTGCCTGCCTGTCGCGCCGACGTTAACGCTCTCGCAACATCGGGGTGCGTAGCGTCCTGGCCATGCAGAACCGAAACGTTGGTATCGACGTTGCGCGGGCCGTGGCGCTCGTCGGCATGATGATCGCCCACCTGACCTACCTCGACGGTCTGGCCGTGCAAGTGTTCTACGGCTTCCCAGCCGCGCTCTTCGCATTCATCTCCGGGGTGTCGATGGGCTACATGCGGGCGCGCCCCGCCCAGTTCATCGTGCGCGGGCTGTGCCTGATTGGCATGCACTTCGCGCTCGCCCCGTTCACCGGGCAAGTGTTTGTGGTACTCGGCACCATCGGACTGTGCATGGCGTTGCTCGCCTGGGCGCCGCGCTGGAGCTCGCCCGTGCTTCTGTGGTTGGCCTGTGTTTTGGCCTTCGGCTCGGCGGTGCTGGCCTCCGGCTCAGTGGTGCTGATTGCCGCGTTCTGGCCCTACTCGCCAGTGATGTGGGCGACGCTTATGGTCGCCGGGATACTGTTCCAAAGGCACATGATCGCCCCAAGGTGCCTTGTTCTCGGCTTCGTGGTCGGGGCGGGGCTGTTCGTCGCGAATCTTGCGCTGCGTTGGTACGTCCTGCTGCCTGAGTTTTTTGACGCCAACGGCCATACCGGAGGCCTTGGCGATGTCGCGGGCAGCATCGGGACGTCGGTGGCTATCTGCTCGGTGTGCTGCTTGTTGCAGCGCTGGATCGGCAGGCTTGCGCCACTAGGTCGCATGCCACTTACCGTGTACTGCATCCACGCGCTCACGGCCGATTGGCTGGCGCCGAAATGGTTCGGCATCTGGGTCAGCCTGGCTGGGGCCATCGTCATCTCTTATGCCTGGCTCGCGATCTTTGCGCGTGGCCCGATCGAAACTCTGCTTCGCCGCATCACCGCGGCCGTAGGAAAGGAAAAGAATGAAAAAATTCGCAGTTAGCGTCGTTACCGGAGTGATCGCAGCAGGAGCGCTCAGCGCTGCGCCTGCTGCTGCACTGCAGAGCACAACCTTCGCGGAGGAGACCGAGGAAGCCAAGCCGGTCGTCTCCGTGCGTGTCGATGACTCCGACCCGGATGACGGAGTGTGCACCGGAACCGCGATTGATCCCCACTGGGTAATCACCGCCCGGCACTGCGTCGACGCTGCGGCCAAGCAGGGGGGCTCCGTGCGCATCGGCCAGGGGGATCAGCAGCGGGTGTACAAGGTCGATCGCCACGAGACCGCCCCTCGTGGAGATATCGCCCTGCTGCACACCGAGCAGGAGATGGACCTGGAGAAATTCGCCGAAGTGGCAGATGAGGTGCCCACCGGGGATGTCAATATTTACGGCTGGTCCTCCGACGGTTCGGGTGGCTCCACGAAACTGCCCTCTGCCCAGGCCGAGATCCGCGGTGAGTCGCCGCTGGCACTCTACGAGGCACCCACGGCCCTCGAGGTCGCACTGAAGGACGGCGCACGCATTCAGCCCGGCGATTCCGGAGGCGCGATCTTTGCCGACGGCAAGGTCGCCGCCATCATGTCCGCCGGCCTCTTCGAGGACCCCGACAACCCGACCGAGGAGGAGATGACCTCCAACGCTGCCGTCGCAGTGGCGCCAGTGGCCGATCAAGTGAACTGGATCCGCGGGATCATCGGCGCAAATGATGCGATGGAGACCGGAGAGGCATCCGAACCAGGCGGCGCTGCGGCCGAGGCGCCCTCCGAAGGCTCTGAGGGGATCTGGGGCACCGTCGGCATCGGTGCGGGCGTCGCCGCTCTCGGCGCAGCCGGCGTGTGGCTGCTGCTGCGCCGCCGCGCCGCCTAGCTGTACATCACCGGCAGGTCATGAACGGCTGACTCGGAGAAGAGCCTCCGGGCAGGATGCGGGTCACCACACTCGCGTCCTGCCACGGAGGTCTTCGTGTCCCACGTTCATCAGCCTATGGCGCCGTAAGGGCGTCGCCTCGTTGTTCCTGCCGCGGATCAGGGTCGCGTCGGGCAGCGGAACGGTTCCAGCGCTCTCAGGCCACGGCGACACGGCGGTCGGCAGGTATCGGACGGGTGCTGGCCCGCGGCCGGATGTCGAAGCTTGTCGCCATCGACCTGGCGACCGGGCTGCCCATCCGCGAAGATAAGCCCCGCTACGAGATCGCCGCGCCCGGAGGCCTCGTCCACGCCGACATCAAGCTGCAAGGCCGCATCCCCGATGATGGCGGATCCACGGCCGCGGGGCGCGCCGATCGCAGCGGGTCGGCCGTGGCGATGTCGAGCGCGGCCGTCCCGAACAATCCGCTCGGCCATCCCGACAGTGGATCGCTCGCCCACGAGCCGCGCGGCATCTGGATCACGCCGAAGAGCGCGATGGTGGTGCGTTCGGGTCTCGGAGTCGATGATGCGCCAGAAGCAGCCCTCCCTCCGAGTCAGACCCCAGCCCGGGGTTGCCAGACTCCATTCTCACTGTCGACAATGTGAGGAGCGGTCATCGTTGGTGTGTCCTTTGAGAGAGTTGTGAGAGATGAACTCGAAAGATCCCACGGTGACCGCGCTGTCGTCCTTCGACGACCACGGCCACTGTGGGGGCTACACCACTATGAGGGACTTAACCCGGTGAGAAAGTCCCGTGGCCAACGCGAGGACTTGTTTGACCGGCCATCGAGTCCCGTCAAGGTCCACCCAGTACTGTTGGATCTGACCTGGGCGATGCTGGGCAACGCTGTCTCGCACGTCGGCATCGGACAGCTCGAACTGCTGACCGGCCAGAGTGAATGAGATGGTGACCATGAGCGCCGCTCCTTTGCCCTTCGCCCAGCCTTATCGCGCATCTCACCCTACGGCTTGGGGAGCCACCGACAGCGAACCCCTCGGCAGTCGGGCAGGGAAGAGTCCGAGGCCTCAGCGGGCGAACAGGACGCAGCGACTAAGTCCGGCGTGACTCGCTAGATGGCCCCACACGTTGGATGTCACCTATTCATGCAGCAGTCCCTCTCGAGCGCGTCCAGGGGCAGGTCGGTGGGCATCTGGTTCATCGTGCGCCACCCGACGATCCGCCGGGAGAACACGTCCGTGACGAACGCGGTGAACGCCATCCCCGACCATGTCGGAACATAGGTGAAGTCGACGACCCAAGCTCGTTCGGGCGGTCGGCGCGGAAGCAGCGTTGCACGTGGTCCGGTGGGCGATTCGCAGCGTCATCACGCTTGGTGGTGATGAACTGCTTGCCCCGACGGATGCCGCGGAGCCCCTGCTGCCGCATGAGACGCTCCACCGTGCACCTCGCGACGACAATGCCCTCGCGGCGCAGCAGCCGCCACACTTTCCTGACGCCACTGACCCCACGACCGAGCCTCCGGTCCCAGAACACCCGCTCGATCTGCACGACCAGTTCCGCGTCCGAGATGCTGCGGGCAGAGGCCGGCCGCTTCTTGAAGGCGTAGTAACCGGATGAGGCGATCGGCACGGCATGCTCGGTGAGCACCCGGCAGATCGGCTCGACCCCGAACCGGTCACGATGATCGTCGATGAATTGAACTACCACGGCAGTCGCGGGTCGAG
>NZ_JBUZNQ010000016.1:0-16130 GCF_055326325.1 Tessaracoccus zhenghani
GGGGGGTGTCCCTATGGTTCCTGTCAAGCCGCGGCTGGAGTCCGGGGTTGGTAGAAGCTGCCGTTGCGGAGCATGGCGTGGAGGACATCGACGCGTCGTCGGGCTAGGCAGATGATCGCGGCGTTGTGTTTCTTCCCAGCGGCGCGTTTCCGGTCGTAGTAGGCGCGGGAGTCGGGGTCGTGGAGGGCAGCGAAGGCTGACAGGAACAAGGCCCGTTTGAGGTGTTTGTTCCCTGCTCGCGAGGGGTGTTCGCCTCGGATGCTGCTGCCAGATCTGCGGGTGACAGGGGCCAGGCCGGCGTAGGCGGCGAGGTGTCCTGCGGTGGGGAATGCTGTGCCGTCGCCGATGTCGAGGAGGAGTCTGGCTGCGGTCCTGATGCCGACTCCGGGCATTGACATCAGGAGTTGGGAAAGAGGGTGGGCATCGAGGGCCTCCTCAACCTGTTTCGCGGCTGCAGCGCGTTGGGCCAGGAGTCCTTGGAGTTGGGCAGCCAGTTGGGGCAACACCAGCTCGGCGGCGCGGGTGCCAGGAACAACTACGGTCTGCTCGGTCAGGGCTTTGATGATCGCGTCGACGAGCCGGGTGTGCATTCGGGGCGCCAACGGTTTCGTCGTGGTGGTCAGGCGTCGCCTGCCCGCGGCAGCGAGGCCTGTCGGGCCGCCGAACTTTGCCAACAGGGCGAGGACCGCGGGGTGGCCGATGTTGGCGCCGATGGCGCGTTCGAGGGCGGGATGGATCTGGGTGAGCATGCCGCGGATCCGGTTCGAGACGCGGTTGACTTCGCTGGCCAGGTCGTCGTCGAACCCAACGATCACAGCCAAGTCGGCGATGAGGTCATCGTCGCCGCCGACGCGTCGCAGCGCGTGGGGCATGGTGCGGCCGGCCTCAGCGATGATGAACGCGTCACGGGCGTCGGTTTTCGCGTTGCCCGGGTGGAGATCAGCGATGCGGCGCATCGCCAGCCCGGGCAGATAGGCGACCTCGATACCCATCGCTCGAGCGACGGTCACAGGCAGTGCCCCGATCGTGGCGGGCTGGTCCACGATCACCAACACCGACCCATGGACGGTGAGCTTGTCGAACACCTCGCGCAGGGCAGCCTCGTCTTGGGGCAGGGCCTTGTCATGCAGACGTCTCCCGGCGCTGTTGAGCGCGGTGGCATGGTGGTGTTCCTTGCCTACATCGAGGCCGACGAATACGTCGAACCGGTCTTGGTCCATGACAGTCCTCCTTAGGACCTAATTCTGGTCACCAAGTCGGGCGAAGATCGTCGGCACCCACGTTACGAAGAGACCACGCTGTCGATGCAGCGGGCCGTGTCCCTATCAGCGATCAACCCACGCCACCAGAACCCGGTGACAACACCCCCCGGATCATCTATGACAGGGGCAGTAAGTCATGCCGGGCCTGGTGACCAGAACCCCGACCATCGGGGCTACCTAGAAGGTAACGGGATCAGTGCGCGACCGCCTGGCTGAACGGGTTTGCGCCGCTGGATGGTGGCGGATCTGACACCGTCTGCGGTGTCACTTCTGACACAACGACGATGGCTCGAACGTTGTGCCAGATATGGTCCGTCTCACATCGACCGCTGAGCGCTGGCTCTGCAACGTGCGGTGCGGTCAGGGCCCCACCGCCCCCATGATCGCCACGCGTGCCTTAATCGCGGCTCGTGATCCACTTCGGGTCGGGACCGATGGCCGCCAACTCGTCAGCGAAGAAGGGCGGGTACATGACCGCCTTCACCCCGTACTGGCTGATCGGGATCCACTCATGCCACTCGATGTCGCCGAGCCTGGTCAGGCTCGGTTCAGTGCTGAGCTTCATGCTCGCGTCGTACTTCATGAGGAAGTAGAACGCCAGCTCATGACATTGACGCCCGTCGAGGGCGGCGGTCTCGGTGTCGCGGAAGAAGTTCTCGTGGATGAACGCCAAACGGTCCACTTCCATGCGGACCCCGGTCTCTTCGAGGACTTCCCGCTGCACCGCTTCCACGGCGCTCTCCCCGTGGTGGACCCCGCCGCCGATGGAGTAGTAGTAGGAGTTGCTCTGGTTGCGCGCCATCAGTACGTGGCCGTCGTGCAGGATGACGGCTGCCGCGCGGTAGCGGAACCAGAGCCCGTCGTCGTCGTAACCGCAGTCACGGATGTCCTCGCTCACGATCGGAACCTACCACCCGAGTCGCCGGCGGGGCCCGTGCGTGCGCTCGACGATGGCCCGGTGAAGCCCGTGAGCGCTGGATCATCATCGACGACCCTCTTGGCGGTACTTTGACAGTGCTCACAGCATCTCGACGACCAGTTGAGCCATCCCGAGAGGAAACCCTGTGACCAAGAAGCCTTCCGTCATCTTCGTCTGCGTCCACAACGCAGGCCGCTCCCAGATGGGCGCGGCGTATGCCCAGCACCTCTCCCGCGGCGCCGTCGAGGTCCGCTCCGCCGGATCCGCCCCCGCGGACTCCATCAACCCGGCCGTGCGCGATGCCATGTTGGAGGAGGGGATCGACATCTCGCAGGAGAAACCCAAGGTCCTCACCGACGAGGCCGTGGAGGCCTCGGATGTCGTCATCACCATGGGCTGCGGCGACGCGTGCCCTTTCTATCCGGGCAAGACGTACCTGGACTGGACGCTCGATGACCCGGCCGGGCAGGGCGTCGACTCCGTGCGCCCCATCCGCGACGACATCCGCCGCCGCATCACCGAGTTGCTCACCGAGTTGGGCGTCGAAGTGCATCCCACACCGGCCGAAGTCGCCTGACTTCTGGGCCGCACACCTGCGATGCGGACGACCGGAGAGGAGTGGACCCTCGGGCCGTGCTTCACCCTGGACTTCTGCGCTCGGCAATTTGTAGATCGGGATGCTCCGGGGGTGATCCGTAAAAGTAGGGCGTGGCTCTTGCGGCGCTGTGTTGGCGGCGCCAGGTTCCCACATGCTTGGATCCCGGATGGAGTTCAGGGATGGCCGTGATGTTTCGCGCTCATGCCGAGAGTCGGACGTTGTCGCTGTAGGCAGAAACCGCATCGCCGAGGCCACTGGAAGAACAGCTATGGTCTCGTCATGCCGTCGTTTTCAGATGAAGTCATCAAGTCCCACGGGGTCGTACTTCGCCCTCTGACCGAGGCGGATGTGCCGGCGATCGCGATCGCCTGCTCCGACCCGCAGACCCAGAAGTGGCTTCCCCTGCCCCAGCCCTATACCGAGGAATCCGCACGGTTCTTCGCGCTGGAGATCGCGCCTCAGGAGTTGGCCAGCGGCACAGCCTTGGAACGAGCTATCGAGGTCGACGGGCAGTTCGTCGGCGTGATCGGACTCAAGAACACCGACTGGGACGTGGCCAAGACTGAGGCCGGCTACTGGCTCGGGCCTTGGGCCCGAGGCCGCGGCATCACCGCGCGAGCACTCGCCGCCATCACCGACTGGGCGCTCGACTCCCAAGGCATTGGCCGCGTGGAGGTCCTCGTCGCCACCGGCAACGCCGCCTCGCTGGCCACGGCCCGCAAGGCGAGGTTCATCCAAGAAGGTACGCTCCGTCGCGCCGGCTATGTCCATGACGGCAAGGCCGATCTCATCATCTTCAGCCGGCTTGACGACGATCCCCGACCCCAGTTCTGACGCGCACCATTGCCGCGTGGAGGCTCCGGTCGGAGCCCGCGTCTATGGGGAAGCCACCCTGGCGGTTTGCCTGGCAGCCATCTCCGGACCAAGAGGAAAGATCGCCGGCGCTCTCTACAAGCGCGTCAATAGCGGCGTGGTACGTCGATGCGAGAACCTCGCGTATCGCTACGGCCCAAGGCAGGAAGGATGGGAATCTACCGATGAGCCGCCGGAAGAACCGCAGCTACCGCATCACGACCCGAAGAGCGTCCAACGCCTATGCTGGCAGCGTCAATAACTTGTGGAGCGTGGCAGTGGACAGGCGCATGTTGGGGAAACGACGTTGATTCGGATGGACCCGGAGGGGTGGCTGGATGACCTCGCTGAAGCCAAGCATGCCGGCCGCGGCGACCGGCTCACCGGAACTGCCAGTAGAGTCCGTGTGCTCGGCAGTGCGTCACCGGTGGTCTTCCTCGCATACCTGATGGTTGCGGGTTCAGTCACGCTGCTGATCGTCGATCCTTCCTTGACCTCAGCTTGGATAGTCACCTTCTTTTTCGGCTTAGCATTCGTGCTGGGATGGCCTTTCCTCGTCGTGGCCACGCCTCGCGGCCTCCTGACACGACGTGGATGGATCTCGTCAGGTGATATCGCTGCGGTGGGATGGGCCGCCCGCACTGACAGCGGCATGTCGTGGCTGTCTGACGCATATGTCCCCGTGCTCATTGTCCGTAAGAAGCACCGCCTGACCTGGTGGCCGCTGCCAGAGTTACGCCGTCTCCGCCGAGGGGCTGCGAACGCCGCTCTGCTTCGGAAGTTGGTGGGCACACGGACCGTCTCTATATGTCCAATGCCCACGGACGTGGTGTGGGCGTTTCGGTGGCCGTACTAGGCTCCGGCGATTCCTGTGTACTGGGCCTCGTTGCTTGTTGCACTCCTAGTCCCTAGTTGAACGTTCGGCGCAAAGGATGTCCGGTCATGCCGCGGATGGGACGCTCGTCAGCCTTCGCCTAGATGCGTGCGATGTACGAGATCCACCCGCTGATGACCTGGTCCTCGCCCCAACTGTCATGGACGGATATGTTCATCGGCCCGGTCACGCTCATCAAACCGAGGACCTCGCTCAACATCAGGAGTTGTGGATACGACGGGAGGCCGTCTTCGTCGTCGACATCCCTGGGCATGACTGTCACCATGTCGACATCAAGGTCGAACACGTAGGTGATCCCCGAAGCCTGCACCACCCATTGGCCGTCGCATTGCCCGCAGAATCCGACCAGCCCCGTGTGTTGGCAGACGGCCTCGACCGCACAGCCTGGTCCTGAGCTAGACGCTCGCCGACTGGCCTTCTCCTTGCGGCGCTGTTCACGCTCCGCGGCTTGTCCGTCCCTACTGGCGATGTACAGGTCGAGATCGGCTCGCCGAATCAGCCACCTCCCAGGGGGCCCAAGGCCCTCGGCCTTCAACGCTCCCCGGCGGATCAAACGCGTGACGCCGGTGAAGGGGATGCCGAGTTCCAGCGCCACCTGTTTCACGCGCAGATCCTCAGTGCTATTCACCTCCTCAGGCTATTCGCCATCAACGATCTGGACGGCGACCCTGCGAAGAAGCGACCGTGGCCTGCGCATTTGAGGCACGCGCGGTCGGGTCCACGGGATGCACTGATCTGCCGCGAGGCGCGGCTGAAGTCTCGGCGAGTTGCACGGACTTGTGGACGCGCTCCCGTAGGGGTGCCCACACACGACCCGGTCTGCCACTCGGCCTGCAGAGGTCATGCCCGTAGTCGTGGAGCGAGCTGGCGCTTCTCCACCCGTGAAGCAAGGGCGTGGGCCGATCAGTTCCGGGCCTTTCTCATGGTCTCGCGGAGTTCACCGAGCCATGTGGCGCCGTCCTGGCGCATCACTGCGACCGTTGCGCCGTCACGTGGCTCACCGATCAGCACCACCCGTCCACCGGCCTCTGGCGCCGGGCCGTGCACGGCTTCGCCCAGCGCGGCCCAACGTCGCGGGTCGGCCATCGCCCGGCGCACGTCGGCTGCATCCTCGTCATCAAGGTCGTCGAGGTTGATCAGTTCGCCGTCATCTTCGTGGGCGAGCTGGATGATCCCCGCGTCTTCCCGGTCTACGACGCCATCCAGGGCCACAATTCGCAGCCGCTCTCGGCCGTCATCGACGGCCCCGACGAAATAGTCACCGTCCACCTCGGTGAGCGTTGCCTCCCGAGCGGGGCCGCCTTCGGCCATCAGTCGCAACCGCGCAGCGTGTCGGTGCTGTGCCCTCGGCCAGGCGCTGAGCCCCAGAAGCAGCACGAAGGCGATGAGGCCCAGCAGCATCGACTCAGGCGTCCCCCAGACCACCTCGATGATGAACAGGACCGCGACGGCCACCGCCGTCGCGGCGAGCGCGACCCGGCCGGCCTCGGCACCGATGTTCGCGTAGGAACGCTCGAACGGTCGCTCGCCCGCGGGGCGGGCCCGGCTGGCCGTCGACTGGGGGCGGCGAGGGACGAGGAGCCAGGCGAGCGCCAGCGCGGAGGCGATCGCCCACGCCCGCCACCCCCACGGCCACGAGGCCCCACCGTAGGGAAGCAGCCATCCCAGCAACGACGCATAGGCGAGGGTCCAGCGTGGCAGAGCCCAGATGGAGGTCAGAACCAGCACCGCCGCGAGCCACAGGCGTCCAACCCAGGGCACAACAGGAACCACATCGCCCGCAGCCACCTCCGCAACCAACAGGACCACCAGCGTGACTACCCACGCGAGCCGGATGGCTGCCGTGTGGAGCCGGGTGGCCCGCAGGTCGGCCGCGAGGAGTGGTGTCATGCCCGCAGTATGTCGCTCCTGCGGCGAAAGCGCTGAGCAGCTCAACTCCTCGTCGCGCAGCAGTTGCCTGTCTGCGCCCATCGGCGAGCCGTGATCATCCTCGATGGGTGACCACGACCTCGCGGACGCGCAATGAACAGAAAGCGGTCACAGGCCCAGGCAAGAGCGCGACGGTGACGCCGCCGCGAAGCGCTGATTCCGAACGCGCGGATCTGCCGCGACGCGTCCACGGCCGAATCGGTCCCTGAGGAGCTGAGTGGGTCGGACGGGTCACTCTGGGATTCACCGCATGCAGCCGAAGTCTGCGTCTGACATCCGGCAGAACTTCGAACTCCTCACAACGCCGCCAGCGAAGGCGACCTCGTCTTCCTTGAGAGACGACGGTACGAACTCAACCGAGCCGCCCAGAACCGCATCCGTGCGCTCATAGGTGACGAATACATTCTCGTCGCGGTCGACCTCTCCCTTCGATTTGATCGTGTAGCCCCGGATGTCCGTTTGAAGCAGAGGGAGGCTAGCGGCGGCGCCGGAGCCCGTGCTCTGCGCTGTCCAAACAACAGAAGCGGTTGAAGCACCATCTTGCTCAACTTGGACAGATGAGAACTCTCCACAGACAAGCTTGGCAACAAGATTCCCGTTCTCCATGATCACATAGCCGGCGCTCCAGGGCCGTGACGGAGCAATCCAGCTGCAAGCAGGAATCGCGAGTGTCACCAACAGCAGGATCGATAGCAGGGGCCAGCGCCCTCTGACCATAAGGTGGCGGTTGGATTCAGTGTTCCCAGGCACGCCTCCAGTCTGCCCCACCCCCAATGCCGCCCGAGCCATCGAGAGTCATCTGCGGGCCGAGCCACGTGCCTGCTCATTCCGCGGTCTGCGAGGGGTGGCCTCCGGGTTCGGTGTCCCGAGCACGATCGCCCTCCAGCCGCGTCTCGGGCAGACGAGACGGTCCGCGACAAGGCCTGCCGGTAGAATTCCGGTGCACGAAGGATCGGCATCAGCAGAAGGGGTGTCGCTGATGGTCAGTGGCGGAGCAGGGTCTCGGGCAGCGTTGCTCAGGTGGGTCCGCTGGTTGTGGATGGTGCCGGTCGTGCTCTGGCTTGTTCTGACATGGGTGTCATTCTCGCCTGGAGCCAGCGTGTCTAGCGTCGCGCTCTGGCTGGCCGTTGCCAGCCCGGCCCTGATCGTCGGCTACCGGGCGCTCTTCATCGCAGGAGTGTCGGTGTCGCAGTCGGGGCCGCAGGTCATTTACCGCGGTCTGGTCGCTGCGAGGAGCATTGAGGTCTACTCGATCGAGGAGTTCGAGATCTGGGACGTGAACTTCTTCTCCGGGATCTCGGCGGGGTTCGTCCAGGTGCGTCGGACAGGCAAGCGCCCCGTGGTGTTGTGGGCGTTGGGGTACGCGGCGCCCGACACTCATGACATTCTGTTGCGCGAGATCGAGGGGGCATGTGCCGAGCTCTGGGGTTGGGCCGCGCGGGACTCGGGTCAGCCGCGGAGGGGTGAGTCGCTGTCGCCAACGCGGATCAGTCCCAGCGTCATCGAGGGCGTGTCGACGGACATCCTCGGCCGTCGAACCGTTTGGTCGGGGTCGATCCGATCGAAGTGACACACCCGGCGGCGGCGATCCCTCCGTCTCGCCCACTCGAGGGGTAGCGACGACGATCTGTGTGGTTCTGAGCCACGCGCCGACATCCGCACATGCCGCGGTGACGGTGCACAACTTCACTCCTCAGCGTGCCAAGGCCACGACGGTCCACGGAACTGGCTTGGGCGCCTCCCTGGAGGGCCGAGTGAGCATCCATCTCAGGACGGATTGCGCCGCTGCATAGTTCGGGATCAGGCTCTTGCTGTTCGTCCTGACGCCGAGTGCCATGTGTACCTCGTCGGCGTAGCCGTGACAGTGCCAAGAGTGAAAGTCGAGGTACTCCTCTGCGCCGACGACTTCGTAACCCAGGATTCTCGCCTCGGGAGTCACCAGCCTACGTTGGCGTAGAAGGTTGAACCACGGCGAGTGTTCAGCGTCAAATTGGGCCATCAGTTCCTCTGCATCGTGAGGTTGCATAGCCACGGTGACGATCGTGGGCAGCTGGCCGGCTGTTCCGGCGGCCGCTTGCTTCGCATCGTCGGGGTCCTGGAACCATGGACCCAGCCATGGTTCTGGCCTGGGAACGTCGTCATCCTGCAGGCAGGAACTGATCGTCAACATGCGCGCAGGGAGCGTCTGGCCAAGAAGCTTGGGAGTCGGTATCTCACGGACTGGCACCCAGCCAGCCACGATGAGCTCATCACGTGTCACGGTACCGAGCATGGCTCAAGAAGCTGTCGAGCACACTCACTCCCACGCGCGTGGCGAGATGTTGGCACAGTCTCTGATGCACGGTGTCGCGGAAACGGTGGCGCCCGACGCTGGCGAGTGCGTCGCTATGGTTTTGGCCGTCGGAGAAGGTGCCATGCCCAGAGGGCCCACACCGGCGCCGCGGAAATGAGAGCGATCCCGATGCCCACGATCCAGGGCCACATCATCAGTAACTGCGAATCAGGGAGGTCTCGGGCTGCCATGGCGCTCACCTGCCCATCTGGTCGCGTGAGAACAACGACATCGAAGGGAGTCGTGTACGGGTCGCCGCACACTTCCCACGGGATCGGGGCCAGATCAAGTACGGGTCCAATGGTCGGGTAGATCAGCGTGACGAGATCTGGAGCTTCAGGGATGGTGACGCGGACGGCCAACTCAGCGCCCCTCCCGTACCTCGCTTCGCATGCGACGGCTGAGGAGGTGTGTCCGGCCTGGGAAAGCTCAGCGGCGGTCAGGTACGCCTGCCGTTCGGCCATGCCCCAGGGAATGACCACGACCACGCCGACGAGGAGGCAGCTGATCGGCCAACTGAGCAGGTCTCGCCCGTGGCCGAGGAGAAACAGCCTCAACCACGCACCAAACCTCACAGGTCGCGGCTGCCCCGGCTCGCCAAGCAAGGCGTGTCTCGGCGAACCTCGCCGCCGGCTCGCCATCATAGGCCTCGTGCCATTACCCACACTCAGGCAGTATTCCAGGGGAGCAGAGCGCAGCGTGGAGCCACCCGGCGAAGATGGATGTCCCTTGCGCAACCCCGCGCCACTCCGGCCCACACGCGATGCACAACCACCGGATGTCTGCCTCCGTCAGGACGGTCATTCGGCGACAGTTGCTGGCCTCGCCTCGGGTGTCAGGACGGAGTACTAGTGACAGACTTTGCCCATGGATTGGAGTCGTGAGGGTCTCGCCGATGCGGGATTCGAAGGGTTCATCCCTTTCACCATCTTGCCAGAGGCCACTGTGCCCTCGGGGCCAGGCGTCTACGTCGTGCTCCTCCCGGACGACATCACCCCCGCCTTCCGGGAGGCGAGCCAGGCAGGCAGATTCAAGGGCAAGGACCCGTCGGTCACACAGCCTCAACTCGCTGCCGCATGGGTGGCGGGCGCTGGGGTTCTCTACATCGGGAAGGCCAACGCAGGCGTAACCGGTCACCGAGGGCTGAGGAAGCGCCTCGATGAGTACCGTCGGCACGGCGCGGGCGAACCTGTGGGCCACTGGGGAGGCAGATACATCTGGCAGCTGACTGACAGTGAACGACTTCTGGTCGCGTGGCGGTCCACCGCTGACGCCAAGGTCATAGAGCTCGAGGCGGAGCTGATCTCGCAATTCCGCGCGGACTTCGGGGTCAGACCTTTCGCGAACCGAAAGATGGGCCGGAAGGATCCGCGACCGCCGCGGACGCACTGATCTGCCGCGGGTTGCGCGAGGGTCGTGTGTCGGCTCCGCTTGCCGCAGCGCGGTATGCCTTCGTGTTGAACGCTGTCCGCAACGAGCGGGTGGCCCCGTTCCCGCACATCAGGAGTGGGGCGCTACGGCCTTACCCTTGCGGTATGGCCCTGCCTCGCCACACGACGGACGCCGCCCTGTCGGCTTGGCTCGCGCCCCGGCTGCTGCCGTGGGGACCGGCTGGGGTTCCGGTGGGTGCCATGGTGCCGACGGGCTTCGCGGCGTATGTGCGGGTCCTGCACCCCCTGCCGGACGGACGCCGCTGGCGGGAGATCGCGGCGTCCAATGGACGCGTCCTGCATCCCCTGGCGCAGTGGAGCCACATGTTCGACACCCTGCGCCACCCGAACCTGTGGCCGCCGGATGGCCATCTCCCGCGCCCCGACCACGACGCGCTGGTCGCGCACCTGCAGGCGTCTGGGGACGTGACCTACGCGGTGTGGGAGGGCTACGGGTTCTGGGGAGGCGGCGCGGTCGAGGCGCACCACCCCGATCTGATGACCTACGAGGTCCCGGTGCCGAGCCGGGTCCCGGGGGGTGCCGAGCCGGTGTTGGCCCTGCCGCACCGGCGCTACCACCTGTTCCGGGCGCCCCTGGCCGCGCACGAGACGTGGGTCGAGGACGAGAGCTTCGGGCAGTCGGCGAACCTCGTATGGCCGGACGACCACGTCTGGTGTCTGGCCACCGAGATCGACTTCGGCTTCACGCTGCTCGGCTGCGAGCGCGCGGTCGCGGACGTCGTTCTCGCCGATCCCGCTCTTGAGGCGTTCGAGGTTGGTGTGGACGACAACATGAGCTGGTCCGGGGACGCCATCAATCCGGCGCCCCGGCGGGCCTGACAGCCGCCTCCGACCCGCCGACCGGCCCGTTCGACCCGGCCGATCCAGCTCGCCCCGCCTGCTGAACCGCCGCACGACGCGTGAACCGGGCACCAGACGATTCCACCTGAGCTGGAGTTGGTGAAGCGCGAACATCCGCTCTTGCCGCGTCGTGGGTTACTTTGTCGCCGTCATCCGGGGAGTCCTCGAGGCGTCCAGACAGGCGGGTCCCAGACTGTGCTGTTGTCCGCGTAGGCATATCGTTTGGCCATGAGCACCTTGGGCGTGCGGGTGGCGCAGCTTGACTCTCGTGGAGTTGAGTCCGGTCTGCTGGAGCCGACGTACCCGTGGTTGGAGTGGACGGTGGACGGGGTGCCGTTGCGTCGCCTGTACTCGCCCAGTGCCGATGACAGGGTCGTCACGATGCTTCAGGCCCGGGATGCCGAGGACGAGCACATGCGAACCGAGAACCTGCTCCGACTTCGGGGAGACGCCATCGCGCCTCCGATGTTCGAGCCCCGATTCCACCGGACGAGGCTCGATCGGTTCCTGCACCTGCGTGGCACGCCTTGTGCTCCTGCAGGTACGGCATTCGAGGACGGTCGGGTGGGCCTGCTCTATTGCTATTGCGGGGACCTCGATTGCGGAGCGCTCAGCACCTGGATCGACGTGACTGCAGAGAGTGTCCTTTGGAGCGACATCGGATGGCAGGTCACCCACAAGCCGTACGCGCCTTATGATCCCGGGCAGGACTGGCCTGGGGATCGGGATCTGGCTTTCGATCGGGCGCAGTACGTAGCTCTGATCAACCAACTCCTCGATGCCGATTGGTCACACGGACTTCCGAAGGTGTAGGCGCTGCTGCGGGCATCCGACTGACACGACGGCACGCTCGCTGGGCTCCGGGCGGGTTGGCCGGGGGGACTCCCGAACGTCCGGATCTGCCGCGGGCGGGGAGTTTGATTCTGCCCAGGGCGAGGGTGAGGGCCGTCCCGACCGGGTAGCCCTCACCGAGTTTGAGGCTCGTCTCAGCGGCAAATGAGATCGCCCGCTGGGTTGATCGTGTCGTCGAAGCCGACTTCGCAGTCCAGCACGTCCGCGGCGTCCTGAACCTCCTCGGGAACCGTGTCGACCACTAGGCGCTCGTAGGTGACCTTGCGCTCACTCTGCACGCCTTGGAAGCCGACCAGCTGCCCAGCTTCCGGGTCGATCATCAGCATCTCAGTGACCTCACCGCCTTCAAGGGTGAACAGAGCGACCTCGCGGCCATCGACGACCATTTCGTCGGCAACCGAAATGCCTGGCACGTTCTTGAGTACCTCGAACATGGCGGAGCGAAGGTCGGCCGGGGGGGCTCCGTAGGTCAGCGCGTAGTCAATCAGGACGAACACGCCGGCGTCGGAGGAGGACGCCCCTATCCCCTTTGCGTCTGCGTAGAGCCGCGAGCGGAGTTGCTCTGCGTCGCGGGGGAGCGAAGCGAGGAACGCGGGGCTCGGCCAACGCCAGCTGTCGACCATGGCGTTGGGGCTCTTGGTCAGGGTCCAGATCCGGTCCTCGCCCAGCGGTGGGCAGCCAGGTGCGGTGTCGTAGCTCTCGACGTACCAGCTAGGCCGGTTCCCATCCACCGCGAGGTAGTGCGTTTCGGTGAAGCTCTCACCGCACACCTCTCCGGCGCCGTAAGCGGCAGTCCCGGTCATCTTCCAGTATTGGTCCGCCGTCGCCGGCGGGTCGACGGCGTTGATGGCAGCCTCGGTCAGAATCTGATCGGCGCGCGCTGTGGCGCCTGTTCCGACCAGGTTGCTCACGCCGACGGCGGTCACCATCACCACGACCGCGGCCACCGCGCCGATCCGCCACCCCGCATGACGTTTGGCCGGCGACGTGGGCGCGATCGCCGTGACCAGGAGGTGGCGGCGTTCGTCGTCGCTGTAGTCAGGGACGCCGGCAGCAGGGTCAGCGGCCCTCAGCAGGGTGTCAAAGTCGGTCATGTCGGTTCTCCTTGAAGGTGTGGGGTGACCACGGCGAGTGTGAGAGCTGGACCGGAGTCATTGAGCAGCTGCTGGGCGCGCTGCCTGGCACGCCTGAGTCGAGTACGAGCGGCTGTATCGCTGAGGTCGAGGACCACGGCTATCTCTTGTGGAGTCAGCCCCTCCCAGGCCGTCAGCCGGAGGATTTCGGCATCTGTGGAGGAGAGCTGGCTGAGCACGCTTTCGGCCAGGACTCGGCTGGAGGCGTCGGCTCCGGCCTTGGCGTGTCTGCCAGCGCCCCGGCGATCGCGTCTCGGAGATTGAGGCGCCGTGCCAGTCCCCGGCGTTCGTGGGAAACCACGTGATGGGCAGTGCGTAGCAGCCAGGGAAGAGCAGGCTCGGGGACATTGGGGCGACGCTTCCAAGCGATGCCGAACACCTCTGAGACCACATCGTCAGCCGCATCCGGGCCCACGCGTCGGATCGCAAAGGCCCTGACTCGTTTCGAGTAGAGGTTGAATAGGCTCTCAAGCCATTCCTGATCTCGCGGCGGGGGAAGCTCTCTCATGCTCAGTAGTTCCCGCTCCTCGCCGCATCGTGACAGCCCATTCTGCCGACTGTCCGATTCTGCCGGAGAGGGGACACCGCTGTGCTTCCGGCGCTCACCCGCTGAACGGGGGGCCGAATGCCACAAAGACAGGCCACCTGAGGCGCCGCCCAACCACTACTCTTCGCCGATCTGCGATTCCCATACGGCCAAGGGCGGCGCCAGACATTCGCTCTCATGCCGCGATGCGCGAGGGAAGCCTTTGTCGAGACGCGCTCTAGTTTGAATGAGATCCCGGTCTCTAGTTTGAAAATGAGCTGCCCGACGCGACCGCCGTCATGGATCCCTTCCACGTGGTCCGCCTCGCCGGCGACGCCCTCGACCGATGCCGCCGACGCGTCCAACAGGCCATCCACGGACACCGAGGCCGCACCAGCGACCCGCTCTACTCGGCGCGCCGCACCCTGCACACCGGCGCCGACCTCCTCACCGACCGGCAGAAGGACAGGCTCACTGCCCTGTTCGCCGGCGATGATCATGTCGAGGTCGAAGCCACCTGGGGCATCTACCAACGGATGATCGCCGCCTACCGTGAACCCGACCGGACCAGAGGCCGGGCCCTGATGACCAGCCTGATCGCCTCGGTCAGCCACGGCGTCCCCGCCGCGTTGACCGAGGTGATCACACTCGGCCGAACACTGAAGAAGCGAGCAGACGACGTGCTGGCCTACTTCGACCGGCCCGGCACCTCGAACGGTCCCACCGAGGCCCTCAACGGCCGCCTCGAACACCTCCGCGGATCAGCACTCGGCTTCCGGAACCTCACCAACTACATCGCCAGATCACTGCTCGAGACCGGCGGATTCAGACCCCGATTACACCCTGGATTGTGATGAGCCCGTTTGCGTTCCAGAAGACCAAGCAGGAAACCGCTATGAGCCTGTTGGAATCTGTCTCGAGCAAGGTTGTGACGGCGCATCGAGTCAAGTAGTGTGACACCACCTACACCAAGGAATTTCAGATTCAGGCAGAGGTGACCTTGAAGAGCAAAAAGATGGGCGTGGTCAAGAGTGACAACGTCAAGCTTGCCTGCAACTTCAAGGTGAGCTGATGACGCAACCCTTCCCCCCTTTTGGGAGGCATCGCGCGCCGTCTCCGGAGACCCTGCTCGCCATGCAGTCTGCGGCCCGCCGATTGAACGAGCACTTGGATGCTGCTGGTGGGGCCTATGCGGAGTTGCAGGAGCTAGCTCGAAGTGAGGATATGTCGTCGAGCATTGGCAACGACCTGGGGCTTGACTGGGGCTTCATGGAGTCGGTGATCCAGGGACTCACGCTCGAAGAGGCGACGGTTCATCACCACCTTCAATCCCGCGAGGGCGAGGCGCGGTAGTGGCGGTCTTGCTGCGGCCCCTCGGAGGCCACAGCCGGGGTGCGGTTACGGGGCCCTAGAATGCTAACGAGCCTAGATGTTCACCCCGGATAGGTTGGGTACGCGCGCGGCTGGGGGATGTCCCTTGAGCGCGGTGTGGCCTCGGTGGTGATTGTAATGGTGCAGCCATTGGTCGAAGGCGGCGACTCGCTGGGTTTCGGAGGTGTAGGGCTGGGCATAGGCCCATTCCTCGAGCATGATGCGGTTGAACCGTTCGACTTTGCCGTTGGTTTGGGGTCGGTAGGGGCGGGTGCGTTTGTGTGTGATGTCGTCGCCGAGAGCCTTTTTGAAGGCGTTGGAGCGGTAGCAGGCGCCGTTGTCAGTCAAGACTCGTGTCACGGTGATCCCGGCGGCGTTGAAGAAGGCGTTGGCGCGTTGCCAGAACCCGGCGGTGGTTTCCTTCTTCTCGTCGGTCAGGATTTCGCTGTAGGCCAAGCGGGAGTGGTCGTCGACGGCGTTGTGGAGGTCACATGCCTCTCGGCCTCGGACTCCATTGAGACGTACAGGTTGTCGCCCTTTGACAGGAACTGGTGCAGCCGGAAGGCAAAGAGTGGCCGACCAGTGTCGAGGAGCAGCTCGGTGCGGGTGTCGACGGGGAGCTCGCCGAGCTTGGTGACGACGGGGCCTTCGTCGCCGTCGTAGACGTGCAGTTCGAACTCCTCGCCGCAGTCAATGAGCTCGTGGGTGGTGGAGGGGCCGTCGGCGGAGATGCGACGGATGGCGTAGCGGGTTGAATCGCCCCGGGTCTGGTGGAGGGTCTGAAATCCCGAGAGGATGATGACCATGCCAGCACCGAGGAAGTACCCGCCGGAGCTTCGTGAGCGTGCGATGCGGCTTGTTGCCGAGGCCAGGAGAGAGGATCCGGAGTTGTCGTTGAACGCGGCGGTGATCCGGGTCGGGCAGCGCGTCGGGGTCAATCCCGACACGCTGCGAGGCTGGTGCAAACAGGCCGCGATCGACGCGGGCGAACGTCCCGGAACCACGACGAGCGAGGCGCAGCGCATCAAGGCGCTCGAGGCCGAAGTGCGGGAGCTGAAGCGTGCCAATGAGATTTTGTTGGCGGCGTCCTCGTTCTTCGCGCGGGAGCTCGACCCGCGACTGCCGTGGTAGTTCAATTCATCGACGATCATCGTGACCGGTTCGGGGTCG
>NZ_JBUZNQ010000017.1:0-14722 GCF_055326325.1 Tessaracoccus zhenghani
CCGGACCAGAGGCCGGGCCCTGATGACCAGCCTGATCGCCTCGGTCAGCCACGGCGTCCCCGCCGCGTTGACCGAGGTGATCACACTCGGCCGAACACTGAAGAAGCGAGCCGACGACGTGCTGGCCTACTTCGACCGGCCCGGCACCTCGAACGGTCCCACCGAGGCCCTCAACGGCCGCCTCGAACACCTCCGCGGATCAGCCCTCGGCTTCCGGAACCTCACCAACTACATCGCCAGATCACTGCTCGAGACCGGCGGATTCAGACCCCGACTACACCCTGGATTGTGATGAGCCGGTTTGGGCTTGGGGGAAGGGAGAGCAGGGACGTCTGGGCGACGAGGCCAACGCTGATGATCCCAAACCCCGGAAAATTCAAGGCCTCACGAACATCACTGACATCTTTCACACACGGGATGGTGATTCCGCGTGGTTCGCCTTGGTCGGAGAGGTGGGGGAATCACCCACAGGGTAGCCGACCGCCTCGTGCCCTGGACCGCCTGGCCACCGGCTTGTGCTGGTTGCTGTCCCTGCACTCCAGCCCGGAATCGCCGGCCATGCTGATGCTTGTGAGCTCCGGAGGGCTTGCGTGCTTAGTGCGGGGCCCAGGGGTACCGACGACCTAACTCAGCGCCTCCACGACAGCCGCAGCAATCGCGTCCTGCGCCTCAGCCGACAACGACGTGCCGTCGCCCAACCCAGGCTGGCCGGCACTCACGAACACCCCGTCGACGGCATCCAGCGCCGCGCTGATGCTGCGACCGTGCAGCGTCAGCCAGTACTCAGCCACATCCTCACCGGTGACCGGCGCGATGCCGACGATCTCGGCGTCCGGCAGCGCCTTCCTCAAGGCGGCGTAGTAAGCGTCGGCCCCGGGCGTGATGCTGTAGTCCCCGTCGGCGACCCCACCGAACGTCACCACCAGATCAGGCTGCGCGTCCACCACCAGGTCCACAGACTTCGCGAAGTTCGCGCACGGGGAGAAGTCGCACTCCCGGGGCGCCGTGATGTAGCCGCGACCGGGGGAGGAGAGGTTGACCACCTCACCCCAGCCCAGCGCCTCCGCGGCGGTGGTCACCCAGGTGTCGTCGCCGATGGAGTGGGAGTCGCCGATGACCACGACGGTGGGACCGCCGACGGCCGGCGACTCAGACGCACTCGGCGCCGGCGACGTCTCAACGACGGCTGGCGGCACACTCTCGCTCACGTCTGCGGTGGGCGACGGGGTCGCCGACTCCGAGATGACCACCGACGGCGACGGCGACTCAACCACCGGATCCGACGACGGGGTCACGGCAGCGGAGGACGTTGTGGCCGGAGCGGGCTCGGCCTCGATGGGCCGGTTCATCAGCAGTGCTGCGGCGGCCAGGGCGACGGCGAGCACGCCGAGCACGATCAAGCCGATGATGCTCAGCCTGCCGAAATCACGGGGAGTGCGCATGACCCTGTCTTCCTGTCATCGAAATTCACGGAACGTCTCAGAGGCTAGTGCAACGTTGCCGCTCACGGCGTGCACCCGGCCCCGAGTCTGCTACCTGGGGCACTTCGGGTTAGGGTAGACAAAGCGGTGACCCGTCGCCGCCCTAACATCCCCTGTGAACAACGGATAAGGCTCCGGATCGGTCTGGAGCGCCCTGGCTGGACAAGGAATCATTAATGGAGTTGCAGCAGTACCTGCAGATCGCTCGCCGATACTGGAGGAGCACGCTGGCAACCGTATTCCTGTGTGTCGCCCTGGCAGCCGGCTTCACCTTGCTGCAGAGCCCCACGTACACGGCCACCTCCTCGGTGTTCATCACGGTGGAGAGCGGCGGCACAGCCGGCGAACTGTCCCAAGGCGCGACGTACGCCGAACGCCAGGTGGGCTCATTCGTCTCCGTCGCCACCTCGGCCCTTGTGCTACAGCCGGTCATCGACGAACTCGGCCTCGATCTGTCGGTCAAGCAACTGGCCGCGAAGTTGGCGATCTCATCCCCGGCTGCGACGTCGATCATCAAGGTTGCCGCCGAGGACGGTACGCCTCAAGGGGCGGCAGAGTTGTCGAATGCGGTGGCGGCTAGCCTCCAGAGCTCGACCGAGGCACTCGCGCCGGCCGGCCCCGACGGCACCCGCCTCGTGAGCGCCACGGTGATCGACGCGGCGGTCGCGCCGGCTTCACCCTCTGCCCCCCGACCGGCGATGAACCTCGCGCTCGGCGCGCTCTTGGGCCTCCTGCTCGGCTTCGGGCAAGCAGTACTGCGCAGCGTCCTTGACACCCGGGTCCGCAGCGCGGAGGATCTGGCACAGATCACGGATGCCTCCGTCCTCGCGGAGATCGGCCACCACGAGAAGCCGGTTGCGGGCCGGGCGGCCGGGAACGACGGCGTCCAGTGGGCCAGCGCTGAGTCTTACCGCAAGCTCCGCACCAGCATCGGTTTCGTCGGCTTGGGCGGCGAGCGCCGCTCCTCCATGGTCATCACTTCGTCTGTGGAGGGGGAGGGCAAGACGGAAACAGCGACCAACCTTGCTCGAGTCCTGGCGCTGGCTGGCGAGCGAGTACTGCTGATTGATGCTGATCTACGACGCCCTCAGGTGGGCGAGCGCCTGCGCATCGACAGCCAACTCGGGCTCTCCGATGTCCTGACGGGGCGGGGTTCGCTGCAGGACCTCATCATCGATGTTGCACCCGGCTACCTGTCCGTGCTGCCTTCGGGGACGGTGCCTCCCAATCCATCAGAACTCTTGGGTTCGGAAGCAATGGGGCACCTTCTTGCGACCGTGGAGCGGCAGTACGACTACGTGCTCCTCGATGCACCGCCCCTCCTTCCGGTCACCGACGCCGTTGTCTTGGCGGCCGAGGCAGGCGGGGCTGTGGTGGTGTCACGCTCGGGTACGGTCCGACGCCAGCAACTCGCCGCGGCCCTGGACGTCCTGGACTCCGCGGACGCCACCCTGCTGGGCGTGGTCTTGAACGACGTGCCTGCTTCTCACTCAGACACGTATGGGTACTACTACACCGCTAAGAAGCCTGTGTCCGTCTGAGCTGTGCCGTCACAACGAGACCCCGATTGGAAAGCCCGCCGCGCTTGGGCTTATGGTGGTTCGGGCCCAAGTTCTTGGGGTGTCGTGCAGCCCGGTGGCCTGTCTACCTTCCTGAGAACATGCTAATAGGGGTCGCAAGCATCCACGAGGGGGACAAGTTAAGTGACAGCGGCAGCAACTAGCAACCAACGTCCAATCGCAGGCTCGGTCGTCGCGATCACGGGTGGCACCGGATCCTTCGGGTCGACGATGGCTCGTTCCCTTCTGGAACGCAACGTCGAACGGATTCACATCTTCAGCCGCGATGAAGCCAAACAAGACGACATGCGCCGTCGGCTCAACGATGAGCGAGTTCGGTTCTTCCTTGGAGACGTGCGCGACGAAAGCAGCATCGTTCCGGCGATGAGGGGAGTCGACTATGTCTTCCACGCCGCCGCGCTGAAGCAGGTTCCTTCGTGCGAGTTCTTCCCACAACAGGCCGTGTTGACCAACGTCAACGGCAGCCACAACGTTATCCGTGCCGCCGCGAACGCGGGGGTTCGTTCCTTGGTGTGCCTGAGCACGGACAAGGCGGTCTATCCGGTGAACGCCATGGGTATGTCCAAAGCGTTGATGGAGAAGACAGCCCAAGCGTTTGCTCGCAACTTCGCGGAGTCGGGCATGGCGGTGTCGGTCACGAGGTACGGCAACGTGATGTACTCCCGCGGATCTGTGATTCCGCTGTTCGTGCGCCAGTTGCAGGATGGCAAGCCACTGACCCTGACCGAGCCTTCCATGACTCGGTTCTTGATGTCACTCGGGGACTCCGTGGACCTTGTAGACCACGCCTTTACCAACGCTGCGCCGGGTGATCTGTTCATCAAGAAGGCACCCGCCTCTACCGTTGAGACCTTGGCCCGCGCAGTCGCCAGCCTGTTTGGGATCGATGATCCGGACATCCGGGTTATCGGTATTCGCCATGGCGAGAAGATGCACGAAACGCTCCTCAGCCGTGAGGAGATTGTGAAGGCGAGCGATGAGGGCGAGTACTTCCGTGTTCCTCTGGACGCCCGCACGCTTCAGTACGAGCTGTACTTCGACGAGGGCGAAACGGCCATCTCGCGGAGTGACGACTACACCTCGGCGAACACCTATCAACTCAACGTTGAAGAGACGAAGGAACTCCTCATGCGGCTGCCGGAGGTCCGACAGCTCGTAGGAGAGCGCTGAGATGTCAACGCACAATGATCAAGGCCGCGAGGCGGCCATCGCCATGACGGGCGGAGGCGGCTTCCTTGGCTGGCACACCAGGGCAGCCATTCACGCCAGCGGCAAGAAGTCCACTCCAGTCGCTGTGGGAGCTCAGTTCGATGTGGATACGGCCGCGGCCGCGCTTGATGGAGCGCCACGCCTCATCCACATCGCCGGCGTGAATCGCGCTTCTGACGATGAGGTTCGGGACGGCAACGTGACGTTTGCCAGCCAGATGGCTGAAGCTCTGGAGCGAGCAGAGAATCCTCCGCGTGTGGTGGTCTTCGCTAACTCCACCCAAGCGGGGAACGGCTCTGTGTACGGCTCATCCAAAGAGGCCGCAGCGGACATCCTGGCAGCTGTGGCTGGGGATCTCGGCCTCAAGTTCGTGGACGTAAAGCTGCCGAATCTCTTCGGTGAGCACGGGAGGCCGTTCTACAACGCCGTTACGTCTACCTTTTGTCACGTCTTGGCCGAAGGTGGCCGACCGGAGGTCGTGGACGACAAGGAACTCGCGTTGCTCCACGCGCAGAATGCCGCCGATCTCCTCACTGGGGAAGTGAGCACCAGCCACCAGTCCTCTCTAGAAGAGAACATCCTCGTTTCGGAACTCCTCGGCCACCTCACGCGCTTCTCGGAGGAGTATTCGTCCGGGTCGATCCCCGACGTCAGCGAGCCGTTCCAGCGCGATCTTTTCAATACCTACCGCTCATACGCGTTCACGGTCAGGCCTGCTATCGCGCTGAGGAAGAATTCCGATCCCAGGGGCTCCTTCTTCGAAATCATCCGCTGCCGCGGTGGCGAGAGCCAGTCCTCGTTCTCCACCACCGCCCCGGGCGTCAGCCGAGGTGACCATTACCACCGCAGGAAGATTGAGCGCTTCACAGTGCTGGCGGGCGAGGCCACCATCGCTGTCCGAAAGATCTTCACTAACGAGGTTCAAGAGTTCCGCGTAACGGGAGATCAGCCAATGTCGATCGACATGCCCACGCTGTGGCCTCACAAGATCACGAACACAGGCGACGACACGTTGTTCACCTCGTTCTGGGTGAACGAACTTTATGACGACGCTCACCCCGACACAGTGAAGGAGTTGGTTTGACATGGCAGGTCTCTTGAAGGTCATGACGGTGGTTGGCACACGCCCCGAGATCATTCGTATGTCAAGGATCATCGCGGCCTTTGAGGAACACACTGATCATGTCTTGGTGCACACGGGGCAGAACTATGACTACGAGTTGAACGAGATATTCTTCGAGGACCTTGGTCTCCGTCGCCCAGATCATTTTCTCGAAGCGGATACAAGCTCTCTTGGTGCTGTACTTGGAGACGTGCTTCGCGGCACTGAGCGAATCCTGTTGGAAGAGAAGCCTGATGCCATGGTCGTGCTCGGAGACACTAACTCGTGCATCTCTGCCCTGATGGCGCGCCGGCTGAAGGTTCCTGTGTACCATCTCGAGGCCGGCAACCGGTCCTTCGATTCGAACGTGCCGGAAGAGATAAACCGCCACCTGGTCGATCACGTGGCTGATTACAATCTCGTCTACACAGAACACTCGCGTCGGAACTTGATTGGCGAAGGGCTGCACCCCGCACGGGTGATCCATATGGGATCGCCGATGGGTGAAGTGCTAGAGCACTATCGTGACCGAATTGATGCCTCAGATGTGATCGACCGGCTCAATTTGGTCGAGGATGGCTATCTTGTGGCGTCTGTTCACCGTGAGGAGAATGTGGACAGTCCTGCACGCCTGGAGTCAGTTCTCCAAGCATTGGCGGCCGTTGCTGCGGATCAGGCCCTGCCGATGTTGGTTTCCACTCACCCCAGGACTCGAAAGCGCATTGAGGAATACGGGTTCGATGCGGGTGCTGATGTGCTCTTGCATAAGCCTTTGGGTTTCAGCGATTATGTCAAGCTCCAGAGGTCTGCCAGATGTGTGGTTTCGGACTCGGGGACGATTTCGGAAGAATCAACAATGCTGGGCTTCCCTGCGGTCACCCTGCGTGATGCAATCGAACGGCCGGAAGCGATAGATACGGGTGGAATCATCGTGACTGGCTTGACGCCTGAGGATGTTGTCGACGCTGTTCGCATCACTATTGCGCAACACGATAATGGGGGTAGGGCGCAAATCCCAAACGACTATCTCGTGAAGGATTCCTCACGGCGAGTCCTAAACACATTGCGTTCCACCGCCGCCACCCACCACGCAAGGTCCGGCGTTCGCGTCTAAGCGACGCTTTCAGTGGGTTTGTGGGCTGACTGTGAAGGTACTGGTAGTTGCGGTCGCGGCGGAATCGGGCGGCGCCTTGACGATTCTGCAGGATCTCGCGGCCTCTGCTGTGGAGCATCCACAAATAGATTGGGTCTTCTTCGTAAGCACCGCCGAGATCGTGCAAGCGTCAAACATTCGGGCCATAGCCTTCCCTTGGGTTAAGCGCACTTGGATGCATCGCCTGTGGTTCGACTATGCACGTCAGCCAACCCATGTGCGCCTAGCGCGGCCCGACGTCATTCTTTCGTTACAGAATGTCCCGTTGCCGCGTGTGGCGACTCGCCAAATCGTGTACCTGCATCAGGCACTGACCTTTTCGACCTTTCGTTTCAGCCTCAAGCTATCTCCGAAGATGTGGCTGTATCAGAAGGTCACTAAATGCCGCATACTGCGGGGTATGAAAAGGCATGCGGATTATGTAGTTCAGACTGATTGGATGAGAGAGCGCGTTGCGCAATGTAGGGATCCAGGCCTGGGAGAGGTTGTCGTTGTCCGGCCCAAGGTCGATTTTTCAAATGGACACAGTATTCAGAGCGTTGGTAAGCGGCTTCGCAGGGAGTTCATCTATCCTGCTGCTCCAGTCTCGTATAAGAACCACCGCGTCATTGCCGACGCCATCTTGCGTCTCGAGCATCAAGGGGAAGCGAACTTTTCGGTAGCAGTGACAATGAGTGAAGCGGAGTGGATGGGACTGGGCCTCCGGCCATCGGAATGTGTGAAATTCCTTGGAAGAGTCTCTAGGACAGAAATATTGCGGGCACTCTCTCAATCTAGCCTGCTCTTTCCCTCTCTCGTTGAGACGGTGGGGTTGCCACTTCTAGAAGCGATGGCTGCAGGCTCACCCGTCGTCGCAGCGGACTTGCCGTACGCACGTGAGCAATTGAGGGGATATCAGGACGTTTCCTACTTCTCTGCAACGGATCCCATTGAGTTAGCGTCCGCGATGCGAAAATCTTGGAGTCTAGATCGATCGGTGGATGCTTCACCCTCAGAGACTGGTTGGACTCGTGCGCCCGATGGCTCTTGGGCCGAATTGGCACAATTCCTCGAAAGTAAGCGGGTTGAGGTTGACCGAGATGAATGAAACGGCTTCAAGTAGAAGGCTTCGTGTCCTTTTCCTCACCAATGTCCCTGCCCCCTACAGGGTTGAGTTCTTCAACGGTCTCGCAGACTATTGCGACCTCACTGTGCTATACGAACGGACGCACGCGACGGATCGTTCGGCTGAATGGACTGGGCCGCCGGAGAGGGACTATGAGGAGGTCTTCCTGTCTGGCATTAAGACACGGGCTGATGCCGCCTTATGTCCTGGCGTGATTAGTTTTCTGATGGACCCCACCTTCGACGTTATTGTTGTAGGCGGCTACAGCACCCCAACCGGCATGCTCAGCATCGGACTCTTGAAACTCCTACGCAGGAGGTACCTTCTCAACGTTGACGGTGGCGCAGTGAAGTCTGAAGGCCGTGTGCGCCGGTCTATTAAGAGCCTTCTCATATCCGGAGCGTCAGGCTACCTTAGCCCTGGTAAGCAGGCCACTGAGTACCTGGAACACTATGGTGCGGATGCCGACAGCGTGCATTTTTATCCTTTCGGTTCGGTGAAACGATCGGATCTCGCCTCCGTCCCTCCAGGGGGAGAGGAACGCCGCAAGTTGCGCATGGAGCTAGGCATCAATGAAGAGTCGTGCCTCCTAGCCGTTGGTCAGTTCATCCCCCGTAAGGGGTTCGATGTCCTGATCTCTGCCGCATCTTCCATGGGTTCCGAAGTCGGAGTGTATATCGTGGGAGGAGCGCCACCGCCGGAATATATAGCGCTCTGCACAAGGCTAGGCGCTCGGAACATCCATTTTCTTCCGTTCCAAAGCGCCGAATCGCTACGTGCCTACTACCGGGCCGCCGATGTATTCGTTCTTCCCACGCGGTTCGACGTTTGGGGGCTGGTCGTCAACGAGGCGCTCTCTCAAGGCATTCCGACCGTTACGACCACTTCCTGCGGAGCTGGGCTTGAGTTAATTCGTGATGGAGAGAATGGGTATCTTGTGCCGCCCGACGCCGATATAGATTTGGCGGCTGCCGTCCGCGCGGTTCTCTCGCTATCCCCCAGCGAGAGGGCTTCGATGCAGACCGCCGCGCTGGTGGTTGCGGCATCAGTGACTGTTGAGGAAATGGTACGTGCGCACATGCGGATCCTTGATGAGTTCGCCCGTGGCGGGTCGTCATGACCAAATTTCAATGTCTGATGCCGGATTCCTGCCGATCATCACTGGTCTCCGGCGAGGGGAGTGCGCATCCGCTGTGCGCGTTTCGATCATTGGGGTCTGCGTTCTCATCGGCTGAGGCTATGCAGCCAGGGCCACGTGCAAGCACAGCTCTCGGTTGGCGCTGATGAGATTGTCGCAGCACTCATTTCCGGCCCGGGGCACATCGGGTGATGTCCTTGGGCGGGTGCGAGTCTTCGCCTTGGGCCTGACGGTTTCTATGCTTCTGGCGGTTTCATTTGATGTTGGACTCCTGCAAGCCGCTTCGCAGCCTGGCCGGTATGTGGGCGCGGCCCTATTGCTTCTCTCATCTTGGGGATCTCGGAAGTTTCGCGCTCCACTTGCTGAGTCACCTCTGGCAGTCCGCTGGCTGGTCCACTCATTGTGGATGCTCGTCGTGGCTTCCTTGCTTGGCGTTGTAGTTTCTATCGCCCCTAGCGTGGCACTCGCTCAGTTGGCATCTTTTGCATTGCTTGTCGCGATCATCCACCTGCAATGCGTCGGCCCTTGGCGCGATAGCGGGCGAATCCAAGCGGACTTTAGATTGATCTTCTGGGTAATGACGGTAACAGTCTTAGGAAGCCTCGCCGTGGGCGACTTCGCAGGGGGACGCTTGACAGGCCTCTTCCAGAATGCCAATGCTCTAGGGCTCACAGCGGCTTTCGCACTCGCGCTTGGTGCGGGGTTGATCTCACTAGAGCGCCGTTGGGTCATCATCCCTGTGCTAGGTCTGGTAGCTAGCGCCATGATCATGACGCAGTCGAGGACGGCAGTGTTGGCTGTGGGACTGGCGCTGATCCTTCTAGCGATGAAGATCGCGCGCGGACGCATCAGTCCCGCGGCGGTTCTGCTGGGGGTCACCCTGGCGACCGTAGTGACGGTAACGATGCTCCTCGGAGGCGGTGTCCCGCTTCCCGAAGTCGTCAATCGACTGGATTCGGTACCTGGAGAGGGGAGTTTCCTCAGTTCTCGAGAAGAGGGTTGGGCACTCGCGGTGCGACTTTGGCTTGAGCGCCCGGTTCTAGGATTGGGATTCCGCACGGGAGAGATTGCTTTCAGCGCGCCCGCGTCCGTCAATGAGTTCGGTTTGGAATTGGCACACAATAGCTATCTCCAGCTACTGATGGAGGTCGGCATCATCGGTATGATCCCCTTTGGGATCGTCCTTGGAGCGGTGGGCTATTCAGTGTCCAAACTACATCCGGGGAGCATCGGAAGCGGGATCTCGGCGCTGGTTGTGACCGGATTGGCTGTTGCCGTGACTGAGTCCTATCTATTTGGCTTGGGACAGGCGTCGAGTTGGGTGTTCTGGCTAGGAGCGGGCGGTGCGGCGAGCCTGACCGGTAGATCGTCTGCGGAATTAAAGGTATCAGGACTATGAGGGGCTCGCTGTATGAGTTATCACATCATCATCATCTCTCGGACTCTAGTCTCGTTGGATCCTAATCGAGCCACCAACGCGAGTGAGCTCTATGAACTGCAGCTGGCCGACTCGCTTGGTGCGCTGATGCCTGTGCGAATCCTGAGCCTAACTGCACCTCGCGAGGATGTAGTAGAGGGACAGGTCACCCTGAGCGGCCTGAACGGGAGAGCCGGTGAGGGCACAACACTTCTTTGCCTGTTGCCGCGCTTGCTGAAGGCCCCACCTGGAGGACTGATCTTAGCATTTGGATACAGTCCGATTCTGATGCTGATCCTCGGCGTAGCGAGACTACGTGGAGACTTGCGTGTGTTCACCATAATATTCGATACCCACAAGGGTGCGTTCAGTGCAAAGCACCCCTTCAAGCGATTAATTGGTGGGATGTATTTCCAGACTGGACTCCGCATGCTCAGGCTTGCGTCTGGCGTGTTTGTAGTGTCTAGCAGGGCGAAGCGGATGATTTCACGATGGAATCCTCACGTCGCGGTGACGAAGATTGGAGCCTCGGCGGCGAATGTCCCTACTCCTACTCGACCCGCAGCGTCTGGCGACGTTGTCCTCTCTTATTGCGGTGCGCTGGAGGACTATAATTGCATTACGGATATTGTTGATGCTTGTAACCTCCTAAACGCATCTGATCCCGCTCGTCAGTACAGGCTTCGCATTTGTGGGAGTGGCAGTCTGCGTTGTTTCGTCGAGGGTGTGGCTTCAGATAGTGAATTGATAGAGTATTTTGGAGTGGTCTCCAACGAGCATTCTAGAGCCGTTACGTCGGCGTCCCATGTTGCTTTGAACGTCAGAAGCCTTGACCATGTGGTGTCTCAGTTTGCGTTCCCGTCCAAATTGATAGAACTTCTTCTCTCCGGCACGCCTGTCGTGACGACTGCAGTCATGGATGAATCGACCTTGAGCAGGTTTGCACGTGTGATTCATGGAAACGATGCACTGTCCATCGCTGACGGAATTCGCGGAGTCGTGAGTGACTACCCGCGCCACGTCCTGAAGTCTGAGGCCGCGCCGGGATATGTTCGAACGCACTTTGATCGTGACACGATCGCCCGAGAGATGACTGATTTCATGACAAGACGCAAAGATAGAACAAGCCGTGGCTGAGCAAAATCGACGCCTCGCTGGGCTGAGGCGTTTCACCCGTAGCAGCGTGGCGCGGTTCGGGATTGCCTCAATCCTCCCACGCGGACTCGGAATTCTCGGTGTTTTGCTCATAACGCCCATGGCGATCAATGCGTTCGGCATTATTGAGTTTGGCTACTGGGCTCTTGCGACGTCTGTAACGGCGTTGGTGGTCTCCCCGGATCTGGGGCTTGGCAACAGCATTGTCAACGAGTTTGCAGCTCTTCGAATCCAGAGGAAGCCGCTGGAAGCGCACAGTGAAAGGGTTAGGGGGCTCGTCGTCCTCTTAGGCGCGGTTGCCTTGGGATGGCTGGTACTGGCGACTCTGGTCTCGACGGGCTACGCATTCCTCGTGGTTGATCCGGAGTACTCGAGGCCCACCCTAATTGCTATGTTTGTAGGGCTTATCTCGTTCCTGAGTGCCATTCCCATGGCTGTTGCCCAAAAGATCCAACTCGCTTACGAGGTTGCAGATCGGTCAGCTCACTGGGAGGGCGTTGGCAAACTATTTGGATTGTTGCTCTCGCTAGTCGTCATTTTCGTTTCGGACAACATCTATCTTTTGATTGTCGCGTACATGCTGCCCGTTTCGGTGGCTGCTTGGGTCAATGGGCTGCTCTTCATGCGCGCGCAGGGGCTTAGTTTGCGTGGACGAACCTCGCTTCGCAGCGTTGTCAAAGCGAATCGTGGGACCCTCAAACTCGGGAAATGGTTTGTTGTCATTCAGATTGCCTATCTGTTCCTCTCTTCCTCTGACCTCTATATAGTCAATGCTGTGATGGGTCCGGGGGCTGTCTCTGACGTGAGTGTCACGAGGCGTCCTTTTGATGTCCTTCCGGTCGCCGTGTCGATGTATGCTGTAGCGTTATGGCCGGTCTTCAGCCGAATGATCCTTGCAGGGCTTATCGAGCCTCTACGTAGGCGCTTTGCGGCCGTGGTCGTGAGTTCCGGGCTGTTGGCGGCGGTCGGTGGGGTGGCAATCGTGACGAGTGCGTCTTGGCTATACCCCCTGCTGAGTGCAGGTTCCATTGCGCCCGACACCGTGAGCTTGGTGTCAGTGAGTGTCCTGTACTCTGCGACTACTGTCGTCCTCGTCTTAACCAGTTTTCTCAATGCCGCAGGTGTAGTACGGGCTCAGGCTTTTGTGTTCATTGTCGGTGCAGTGGCCTCCTTTGGTCTCAAGATCGCGGGTCTTAACGCGGGTGGAGTGTTAGGCTTCTTCATTGCGTCGGCATCGGCGTATATTGTTTTCGTCGCTTTGCCGCTTGTGTGGCTTTGCGCATTGACCATTCGGCGACTTCTGAATGAAATGTCTAGCTAGGGGTCGACTGCTATGACGCCCGGCCTGCTTGAGTATTCGGTGGTGTGAGCGCCACTCGTTATTGCGCTTGAGCGCCACTGGTTATTGCTGTTGAGCGCCAGCGGCTGGCGTCGGTGAGCGCCAGCCGGGTCCCGGGTTCGGCGCTCACCGAGCCTGGGTCAGCGCGTTGTGGTGGCGGCGTGTTCGCGCATGTTCATTTCACCGGTGGTGATCCAGATCGTGTTGTGAACGATCCGGTCCATGATCGCGTCGGCGTGAACACCGGAGCCGAGTCGTTGGTGCCAGTCCTTCTTGGCGTACTGGGTGCAGAACACGGTCGATGTTGCGTCGTAGCGGCGTTCGAGCAGTTCGAGCAGCATGGAGCGGACCTCGTCGTCTGGGTGGTCGAGGAGCCATTCATCGATGACCAGCAGCGTGAAGGCCGCGAATTTCCGGAGCCATTTCTCGCGGCCGCCGGGCTTGTCCTTCGCCGCGGCCCAGGATTCTTCGAGGTCGGGCATGCGAATGTAGTGCGCCCGGTAGCGGTGCAGGCAGGCCTGTTTCGCCAGCGCGGACCCGAGGTAGCTCTTGCCGGAGCCGGTGAAGCCTTGGAACACGACGTTTTGTGGCTCTTCGTACCTAAGCGTGGGGTGAGCGTGGATCCGACGGCTGGCGTGTCGGCGGGGTGATGGGCGTCGAGGCCCTCAAGAATCGGGGTTACCACACCACCTGATCTTCAAGGACCTCGACGATGCCCGATTCTACTTCCTGCTGCCGTGCCGGCGGCGGCTACTGTCAGCGCTGCGACCTTCTGTTGGGCCTGCCTGGGCTCCACGTGGTCGGCGTCCAGCGCGACGACGCGGGGCTGCGTGGTCGAGGTCGAGTCACGGACGCCGGAGGTGATGGGCTGCCCCGCCTGCGGCGTGATCGCGCATGCGCATGGCCGGCAGAGGGTTGAGTTGATCGACGCGCCGTGCTTCACGGCGCCGGTGAAGCTGTGGTGGCGGAAACGTCGCTGGCTGTGTCCCGAACCGATGTGCCCGGTGAACTCGTTCATGGAGCAAGACCCCGATGTGGCGCGACCCAGAGCGCTGCTCACCAGTCGCGCGACGTCGTGGGCGATCGGGCAGATGCGACGGGAGAACGCCTCCGTTCAGGGGATGGCCCGGCAGCTCGGCTGCACCTGGAGGACCCTGTGGCGAGCGGTCAAGCCGATCCTTGAAGCCGCCGCCGCCGACGAGGCCCGCTTCGCCGGGGTCACCTCGCTGGGCGTCGACGAACACATCTGGCACCACGTCTCCACCAAGCCCGTCGACCAGGGCGGACGCGGCCCGAAGGAGTTCACCGGCATGGTCGATCTCACCCGCGACAAGGACGGACACATCCGAGCCCGGCTGCTGGATCTGGTCCCGGGCCGCTCCGGTGAGGCCTACAAGACCTGGCTGCGTGACCGCGGCGACACGTTCCGCAAAGGCGTCGAGATCGCCACCCTGGACCCGTTCCACGGCTACAAGAACGCCATCAACGACCAGTTGGAGGACGCCGTCGCGGTGCTCGACGCGTTCCACGTCGTCAAGCTCGCCACGGCCGCGGTCGATGAGGTCCGCCGCCGGGTCCAGCAGGACATCCACGGCCACCGCGGACGCAGAGACGATCCGCTGTATCGGATCCGCAACCTGCTGCGCGCCGGGAAGGAACACCTCACCGACCGGCAGAAGACCCGCCTGGAGACCGCGTTCACAGCCGACGACCGACACGTCGAAGTCGAGGTCGCCTGGCACTGCGCCCAACAGCTCCGCTCGGTCTACCACCAGCCCAGTCACGCCGACGGCCGCAGGGTCGCGGACAAGATCCTCGCCACGTTCCCCTCATGTCCGATCCCGGAGATCGCCCGCCTCGGCCGGACGCTGAACCAGTGGCGCGACGCGTTCCTGGGCTACTTCACCACCGGCGGCGCCAACAACGGCGGAACCGAATCCATCAACGGGTTGATCGAACTCGCACGCCGCGTCGCCCGAGGGTTCCGCGACCCCGACAACTACCGCCTCAGAATGCTCCTCATCGGCGGCGGTCTACGACTAT
>NZ_JBUZNQ010000018.1:0-8944 GCF_055326325.1 Tessaracoccus zhenghani
CTAGGGCGTGTCTCCCATATGTTGAGTGAGGCTCGCGGCAGTCTGGTCGGGTGAGGTCGACGGGTTCGCGGTATCGGGTGTTCACGGATGAGCAGTGGGAGCGGATCGAGCCGCTGCTTCCCTCGAATGAGGGGCGCCGCGGTCACCCGTTCGGCGACAACCGTCGGGTCGTGGAGGGGATCGCGTACCGGTTCCGCACGGGGATCCCGTGGCGTGATCTGCCTCGCGACGAGTTCGGTCCGTGGCAGACGGTATGGAAGCGGCACCGTCGTTACGCCGGCGACGGCACCTGGGATCGGGTGCTGACGCGGATCCTCGCTGAGGCGGATGCGGCGGGGAAGATCGACTGGGCGGTGTCGGTGGACGCGACGATCGCGCGTGCGCATCAGCACGCGACGAACACGACCCGCCCGGAGCAGGACACAGGGGGCAGGATCGAATTACAGGAATCTGCCCTGGCAGGAGGTTGAACCGCCGGGGCACGGTATCGGCCGCTCCCGCGGCGGACTGACGACGAAGATCCACCAGGCCGTCGACGGCCACGGGCGGCCGTTGGCGATGATCGTCACCGGCGGTCAGCGCAACGATGGCGCGATGCTTGCCGAGGTGCTCGCGCAGATCCACGTCCCGCGGGCGGGCGCGGGACGCCCGCGCACCCGCCCTGATGCGGTGATCGCAGACCGTGCCTACGCGACCGGCGTGATCCGCAGCGAGCTGCGCCGCCGCGGGATCAAGGCCGTCATTCCCGACAAGCGCGATCAGGCCGCCGCACGGAAACGGCGCGGCAGCAACGGCGGCAGACCGCCCGGGCTCGACGCCGACGCCTACAGGGGCCGCAACGTCGTCGAGCGATTCTTCGCTCTCGCCAAGCAGTGGCGCGGCATCGCGACCCGGTACGACAAACTCGCCATCACCTACCGCGCCGGCGTCACCCTCAGCGCCATCCTGACCTGGCAACGGCTATTGGGAGACACGTCCTAGAAACCGCTCACACAACACAGGAGGCCTTCGTGTCCCACGCTAACGCTGCTCTGACCCCGCGCGCTCGTTTGCGGCTGGCAAAGCTCATCGTCGAAGAGCATTGGTCTGCCACTTTCGCGGCGAAGATGTTCATGACCTCGCCGCCTACGGCACGCAAGTGGGCGGCGAGGTTTCGCGCCGAGGGGGCTGCGGGGATGATCGACAGGTCCAGCCGGCCGCGTTCGATGCCTACCAAGACGCCTCCTGAGCTGGTCAAACGGATCGTGAAAGCACGGTCGCGACGCAGGCTCGGCTCGGCACAGATCGCCGGAGAACTCGGCCTCCCGGCCTCGACTGTTCATGCGGTGCTGGTGCGCTACCGTATCAACCGACTCAGTCGCATCGATCGGGTCACCGGCGAACCGATCCGCCGATATGAGCATCCCCATCCCGGGGCGATGGTCCACGTCGACGTGACGAAGTTCGGCAACATCCCCGACGGCGGTGGCTGGCGGTTCGTCGGCAAGCAGCAAGGGGACAAGCACAAGGCAACGACGGCACTGCGCACGGGAAGAACCGGCAAAGGTCACCCGAACATCGGCACCGCATTCGTGCACACCGTCATCGATGACTACTCCCGCGTTGCCTACGCCGAGATCTGCACCGACGAGAAAGCCGACACGGCGATCGGCGTCCTCACACGCGCCGTCGCCTGGTTCGCAGACCGCGGCGTCACCGTCGAGTGTGTCTTATCCGACAACGGGTCGGCCTATCGCTCCTACGCATGGCGCGATGCCTGCGTCATGCGCGGCGTCCGACACAAACGCACCCGCCCCTATCGTCCTCGTCCACAGACCAATGGCAAGATCGAGCGTTTCCACCACACCCTCGCCGACGGCTGCGCCTACGCACGCTTCTACGGATCCGAATCTGAACGCCGAGACGCGCTACCCGGCTGGCTGCACTTCTACAATCATCACAGGCACCACTCCGCAGTCGGAGCCGCGCCCGTCAGCAGAATCAACAACCTGCCTGGACATCACACCTAGGCGGACCCGCCGTGGTGGACCCCGAGTCATCCACCACGGCGGGCTCACTCACGCTTGTAATCGAACTTCAGCCGCACCGTATCGCCGCGGAAGACGATGGTCGAGTACTCAAAGGCCGTCCCTGCCGGGTCCGTGATGACATCCGTCAACAGCAGTGCCGGGTCGCCCTTGCGCAGCTCCAGCAGATTGGCGTCGGTTCCTTCGACGGCGATGACTTCCAGATCTTCGGAGACGCTCTTCATCGACAGATTGAATTTGTCTTCGAGAACCACGCACAGCTGCTCGTTGACGACATCCAGCTGATCCAGTCCCGGCGCGAGGCTCGCTGGCACGAAGGAGCGGTGGATGCTCAGAGGCTTCCCGTCTACCGTCCGCAGTCGTATGATGGCGATGACCTCGGCGCCCGCCGGCAGATTCAGGTGCTCACGCACTCTCGTCGGCGCGGGAACGCGCTCCGTAGAAATCAACGTCGTCGCGATGTCGTACCCGAGCGCTTCGAGCTGCTCACGGATTCCTTTGTATGCAGGAGAGACCGCGTTGATCTTTTGCGGGGCGACAAACGTGCCCTTGCCGGCAACGCGGATGAGCAGACCATCACCCGCCAGTTTGTTGAGCACACCACGAATCGTCATGCGGCTCAGGCTGTACTCCCGGTTCAGCTCGTTCTCCGACGGGATGCGCTGCTCGGGTGCCCACTCACCACTGGCGATCTTCGCGTGAAAGATGTCCTCGAGCTGCTGATAGATCGGCGTCGCTGAGTCGCGCTGAATCATGTCCGTCATCTTCATGCCTCCAAAACTTTCCACATGATCTTACCTAGTCCCTCTTGTATAGAGTTGTATAGCCATGTACTCTGGACCACGAGGACCGGAACGAAGGATGTTCTGGCCGGAGCTCGCTGAGGCAGAGCCTGACACAAGGAAGTGAGATCGGACTATGGCCGTATCAACTCGTCGTCTCACGACGGGAGCGCGGAAGCACGGATACGCGGTTCCCGCTGTGAACGTCTTCGACGAGATCAGCATGCGCGCGGTCATCGCCGCAGCCGAGGAGAAGGACTCGCCTCTGATTGTCCAGATCTCGACAAAGACTGTTCGCACCTCGGGGACCGCTTTCATCACGAGCCTTTTCCAGGCGCTCACGCGGCACACATCCGTGCCGGTCGCGCTCCACTTGGATCACTGCCCGGACCGTTCTGTCCTCTCTGACGTCATTGCCGCCGGGTGGTCATCGGTTCTCTTCGATGCTTCTGACCGTGATCTTGCTGACGCAGAGCGTGAGACGACGGAAGTCGTCAAGGAGGCTCACGCAGCGGGCGTCGACGTCGAATCCGAGATCGAGAACATCCTCGGGGTCGAAGACGGAGTCGGCAGCGACGAAGCCCACCACGCGTATACCGTCGACCAGCTCGCAGCCATCGCGGAGCGCACCGGCGCTGACCTGCTCGCCCCGCAGTTGGGCACGAGCCACGGCCTGTTCACGTCCAAGCCGACCCTTCTCCCTGAGCGCGCCCGCGAACTCGCGCACCTCACGGACAAGGGAATTGTTCTTCACGGAGGAACCGGCCTTGAGCCGGCCGACTTCCGCGCCTTCATCAACAATGGCGTCTCCAAGATCAACATCTCCACAGCCGTCAAGCACGCGTACATGCAGGCATCGGCGGAGCATCTCGATTGGGCGCGCGCCAACAACCATTGGGATCCGCCGAAGTTGATGACTGCCATCGGTGATGCTGTCACCAGCGTCATCGGTGACCACATCGAATGGTTCGGCTCCGATGGCACGGCAGCCAAGGCGAAGGCCGCCAAGCCGTGACTCGCGCCCTGATCTTCGACTGCGACGGAGTGCTCGCAGACACCGAGCGCGATGGTCACCTGCCCGCCTTCAACGACACCTTCGCGCATTTCAACCTTCCCGTGCACTGGTCCGAGGAGGACTATGCCGAGAAGGTACGAATCGGCGGCGGCAAGGAGCGTCTCGCCTCGCTTCTCACCAGCGACTTCATTGCGTCGGCGAACTTGCCCACCGACGAAGCTGCACAGATCGAGCTCGTCAAGCGGTGGCACCGCTTCAAGACCGACCGCTATACAGCGAAGGTTCGAGCTGGTGAGATGCCGGGGCGGCCCGGAATCGCCCGAATCGTCGCTGCTGCACACGACGCAGGATGGCTGCTCGCTGTCGCATCCACGTCCGCCGAAGAATCGGTGCGCGCCGTGCTGGAACATGCGGTCGGTGCAGAGTCCGCCTCCTGGTTCCGTATCTACGCGGGAGACGTGGTCCCGGCGAAGAAGCCGGCACCGGACATCTACCTGCTCGCTCTGCGGGACCTCGGTGTCGACGCGGCGGACGCTGTGGTCATCGAAGACAGCCAGAACGGGCTGCGGGCCGCCGCCGCGGCCGGCATCACCACGGTCGTGACGGTGTCCAGTTACACCGCCGACGAGGACTTCACCGAGGCGGCACTGGTCGTTGACAGCCTGGGCGACCAGCCGCAGACGCCAGCACACTTCCTTTCCAACCCGCGCGGCGTCGAGGAGACCGGCCAGGTCACCCTCGACACCCTCACTGCCCTCACCACCCGATAACCGAACCCGAGGATCATCATGAGCAGCACCTTCAGCCAGGCGGGCGCCGCCCGCGTCGAGAGCGTCATCAAGCTCATCGCACAGACGTGCGTCGACAACGAGAAGTACTTCAGCGACCTGGACGCCGTCGCCGGCGACGGCGACTTCGGATACTCGCTCGCTCGCGGATTCGAGAACGTCATCGCCGAATGGGACGAGTACGAGCGGTCGGATCTCAGCACCTTCATCCAGAAGGTTGCGACAACGATGTCCGGCCGCATCGGTGGCACGTCCGGCCCGATCTGGGGCACCGCGTTCCTGCGCGCCGCTATCTCCGTGAAAGACAAGAACGACGTCAGCCCGGCCGATGTGGTCGCGATGCTTCGCTCGGCCGTCGAGGGCATCATGAAGCGCGGCGGCGCCTCCCTCGGAGACAAGACGCTGCTCGACGCTCTGGTCCCGCTCACCGACGCCATCGAGGCGGACCTCGATAAGGGTCTGGACGGCAAGGCCGTCGCTCAGCACGCAGCCGAGGTCGCACGCACCGCCGCCGAAGAGACCGCGAAGCTCGAGGCACATCGAGGCCGCGCGTCCTACACCGGTGAGCGCAGCATCGGCTCCCCCGACCCAGGCGCCATCGCGATGGCAGTGCTCGCCGAGCGCATCGCCGACACCTGGTAACGACTTACCCTCCCTCCACCCCCATCCGACACAAAGAAGTGAGAACACAATGAAGAAGTTCATCAACGACCCGAAGGCGTTCGTTCCGGAGATGCTGAAGGGTCTGGCCCTGGCGAACCCTGACACGCTCACGTACGACCCGAAGTACAACCTCATCGTCCGCGCCGATGCGCCCAACAACGACAAGGTCTCCATCATCCAGGGCTCCGGCTCCGGCCACGAGCCCGCACACGTGATGATTGTCGGCAAGGGCATGCTGGACGCCGCCTGCCCCGGTGACGTGTTCGCCGCCCCGCCCACCGATTTCGTCGTCGAGGCCGCACGCCGCGTCAAGAGCGACAAGGGTGTGCTGCTGCTGGTGAACAACTACACCGGCGACAAGATGGCATTCGAAATGGCAGAAGAGCTCGCTGCCGCAGAGGGCATCAAGGTGCGCACCCTCTTCATCGACGACGACGTCGCGGTGAAGGACTCGCTGTACACCATCGGTCGCCGCGGCGTCGCCGGCAACTTCTTCGTCATCAAGGCCGTCGGCGCTGCCGCTGAGGCCGGCAAGGACCTCGACGAGATCGTCCGGATCGGCGAGAAGGTCAACGCCGTCACCCGCACCATGGGCGTGGCGCTCACCGCCTGCACCCCGCCCGCCAAGGGTGAGCCGCTGTTCGAGATCGGCGACGACGAGATCGAGGTCGGCATCGGTATCCACGGTGAGCCCGGCCGTGCACGTCAGAAGTGGGTCCCGGCGAACGAGATCGTCGACCTGCTTCTGGAGCCCATCGTGAGCGACATCCCCTACAGCAGCGGCGATGACGTCGCGCTGATGGTGAACGGTCTCGGTGGCACCCCCATCAGCGAGCTGTACCTTCTGTACGGCATCGCACACGAGAAGCTCGCGGCCCAGGGAATCACCCCAACCCGTAGCTATGTCGGCGAGTACTGCACCTCGCTGGACATGGCGGGCGCGTCCATCACGCTTGTCAAGCTTGACGACGAGATTCGCGAACTTCTCGAGGCTCCCGCGGAGATCCCGATCCGCACCTTCTGAACAGCCCCCCGCTGTGCGGCGTAGGTCACGCTGCGCCGCACAGTCCCGTACCGAGCGCGCCCGGGTAGACCGCGATTGACCTTCCACCTTCTACCCGGGCGCCGCCCCCTCGCACCACCGGCTGTGACCACGCGCACCCGAGCGCGTGGTTTGACCTGCGCGGACGCAGACGTCCGCGGAAAGGAAACACCATGGACCTCGGATTGATCTTCCTCTCCGAAACGGTCGGAACGGCCCTGCTACTTCTGCTGGGTTGCGGAGTCGTCGCCAACGTCTCCCTCATCAAGAGCAAGGGTCTCGGATCAGGATTCCTCGCGGTCAGCATCGGCTGGGGTCTCGCCGTCTTCGCTGGAGTCACGGCATCGTACTCCTCGGGCTCGCACCTCAACCCGGCCGTCAGCATCGCCCTGCTGATCCTCGGAAACATCACATTCGTGCAGTTCCTCGTCTACATTGCCGCTCAGCTCGTCGGTGCCATGCTCGGAGCGCTCCTGGTCTGGATCACATACCGGCGCCACTTCGACGAAGAGCCCGACCCCGCCACGAAGCTCGGCGTCTTCTCGACCGGTCCTGCCATCCGTGCCTACGGCTCCAACCTCGTCACGGAGGTCATCGGAACGTTCGTCCTCGTGTTCGGCATCCTCGCCTTCACCAATGGAGGCACCCCCGCGGAACTCGGCGCCCTGCCCGTCGCCTTCCTGGTCATCGGTATCGGTATCAGCCTCGGCGGCCCCACCGGTTACGCCATCAACCCCGCGCGCGACCTCGGGCCTCGCATCATTCACGCCATCCTCCCCATCAAGGGCAAGGGCACCTCCGACTGGGCGTACTCCTGGGTGCCCGTGGCCGGCCCGCTCATCGGAGGCGCGCTCGCCGCCGCGCTCTCCATCGCACTGCTTCCCGTCGCCTGACGGGAACTTTCAACCCCTCGGCCGGCCCATGTCTGTCAGGCCTTCATCGGGGCCGGCCGAGGCTCCACCCCAGTCGTCGCTCACGCGACGCCTAACACCCGCAACACCTGACCTTCAATGAAGAGGAGACACCATGTCGAACCCCAAGATCCAGGACACCATCACCCTTGAGGACGCTCGCCGCGTCATCGATGCCGCCATCGCGCGCGCTGAGGAGATCGGACAGCCCCAGGACATCGCCGTCGTCGACGCCGGAGGCAACCTCAAGGCACACGTGCGGATGGATACTGCGAACATCGGCAGCATCCACATCGCCATCAACAAGGCGTACACGTCCATCGCTTTCCAGACCCAGACCAAGGACCTCACCGAGGCAACGCGCCCGACAGGCGACCTGTACGGCCTCAACGACGCTCACGGCGGCCGCATCGTCGTGTTCCCCGGGGGCATTCCGCTGGTCCGCGACGGCGTCATCGTCGGAGCCATCGGAGTGTCCACCGGTAGCATCGAGGAAGACCAGACTGTGGCTGAGGCCGGAGCCGCCGCGCTCTGACTTCGGACCGCACGAGCTGGCGCCGATCCCTGTTGCGCGGGATCGGCGCCGGTTGCATTCACGGAGTTGCTCAAATACGCGAGATCGCCTCCGGAACACACTACGGTGACTTCGGGTCGTCGCATCGACGAGGGATACACAAGAAAGCGGGAGACAGGTGGCGACACTGGAGGAACGGCTCGCAAACTGGACGGGACCGTCTAGGACGTGTCTCCCAATAGCCGTTGCCAGGTCAGGATGGCGCTGAGGGTGACGCCGGCGCGGTAGGTGATGGCGAGTTTGTCGTACCGGGTCGCGATGCCGCGCCACTGCTTGGCGAGAGCGAAGAATCGCTCGACGACGTTGCGGCCCCTGTAGGCGTCGGCGTCGAGCCCGGGCGGTCTGCCGCCGTTGCTGCCGCGCCGTTTCCGTGCGGCGGCCTGATCGCGCTTGTCGGGAATGACGGCCTTGATCCCGCGGCGGCGCAGCTCGCTGCGGATCACGCCGGTCGCGTAGGCACGGTCTGCGATCACCGCATCAGGGCGGGTGCGCGGGCGTCCCGCGCCCGCCCGCGGGACGTGGATCTGCGCGAGCACCTCGGCAAGCATCGCGCCATCGTTGCGCTGACCGCCGGTGACGATCATCGCCAACGGCCGCCCGTGGCCGTCGACGGCCTGGTGGATCTTCGTCGTCAGTCCGCCGCGGGAGCGGCCGATACCGTGCCCCGGCGGTTCAACCTCCTGCCAGGGCAGATTCCTGTAATTCGATCCTGCCCCCTGTGTCCTGCTCCGGGCGGGTCGTGTTCGTCGCGTGCTGATGCGCACGCGCGATCGTCGCGTCCACCGACACCGCCCAGTCGATCTTCCCCGCCGCATCCGCCTCAGCGAGGATCCGCGTCAGCACCCGATCCCAGGTGCCGTCGCCGGCGTAACGACGGTGCCGCTTCCATACCGTCTGCCACGGACCGAACTCGTCGCGAGGCAGATCACGCCACGGGATCCCCGTGCGGAACCGGTACGCGATCCCCTCCACGACCCGACGGTTGTCGCCGAACGGGTGACCGCGGCGCCCCTCATTCGAGGGAAGCAGCGGCTCGATCCGCTCCCACTGCTCATCCGTGAACACCCGATACCGCGAACCCGTCGACCTCACCCGACCAGACTGCCGCGAGCCTCACTCAACATATGGGAGACACGCCCTAG
>NZ_JBUZNQ010000019.1:0-7057 GCF_055326325.1 Tessaracoccus zhenghani
CTAGGACGTGTCTCCCAATAGCCGTTGCCAGGTCAGGATGGCGCTGAGGGTGACGCCGGCGCGGTAGGTGATGGCGAGTTTGTCGTACCGGGTCGCGATGCCGCGCCACTGCTTGGCGAGAGCGAAGAATCGCTCGACGACGTTGCGGCCCCTGTAGGCGTCGGCGTCGAGCCCGGGCGGTCTGCCGCCGTTGCTGCCGCGCCGTTTCCGTGCGGCGGCCTGATCGCGCTTGTCGGGAATGACGGCCTTGATCCCGCGGCGGCGCAGCTCGCTGCGGATCACGCCGGTCGCGTAGGCACGGTCTGCGATCACCGCATCAGGGCGGGTGCGCGGGCGTCCCGCGCCCGCCCGCGGGACGTGGATCTGCGCGAGCACCTCGGCAAGCATCGCGCCATCGTTGCGCTGACCGCCGGTGACGATCATCGCCAACGGCCGCCCGTGGCCGTCGACGGCCTGGTGGATCTTCGTCGTCAGTCCGCCGCGGGAGCGGCCGATACCGTGCCCCGGCGGTTCAACCTCCTGCCAGGGCAGATTCCTGTAATTCGATCCTGCCCCCTGTGTCCTGCTCCGGGCGGGTCGTGTTCGTCGCGTGCTGATGCGCACGCGCGATCGTCGCGTCCACCGACACCGCCCAGTCGATCTTCCCCGCCGCATCCGCCTCAGCGAGGATCCGCGTCAGCACCCGATCCCAGGTGCCGTCGCCGGCGTAACGACGGTGCCGCTTCCATACCGTCTGCCACGGACCGAACTCGTCGCGAGGCAGATCACGCCACGGGATCCCCGTGCGGAACCGGTACGCGATCCCCTCCACGACCCGACGGTTGTCGCCGAACGGGTGACCGCGGCGCCCCTCATTCGAGGGAAGCAGCGGCTCGATCCGCTCCCACTGCTCATCCGTGAACACCCGATACCGCGAACCCGTCGACCTCACCCGACCAGACTGCCGCGAGCCTCACTCAACATATGGGAGACACGCCCTAGACAGCTCCACTCTCGCAACCGGAGGCCTTCACCCCTCAGCAATCACGAGCGATTCACACAACAACATCCCTGGACATCACACCTAGCGGACGAGCAGCCGAATGCGCTCGTCCAGTCCCGCGGCGTCAAGCGCGTATCGAGCAAGCAGCCCTGAGTACGTACCGGTGACGATGTGCTCATGCGGCAACCCGATGGCGTGCACGGGAATTCCCGAGGATGCCAGAGCCTCGCCAACGGCCGCGGAGAGACCGCCGCGGGTGTAGTGCTCCTCGACGGTGATGACGCGTCCGGTGCGACGAGCGGACGCGCGGATAAGCGCCGCGTCAACAGGTTCGACAGTTGGCATCCCGATGAGGTCCACATCGACGCCGTCGTCCGCGAGCCGTTGCACCGCGACCACGACCTCCGGGGTGATGGTCCCCGTCGTGACGACCGTTGCGCGAGACCCTTCCCGAATCATCCGCCCTTCCCCGATGGTGAACGGTGCCTGCGGGAACAGATCGGGGATCGATGGGCCCCCGATGCGCATGTACACGGGCCCGTCGTGCTCAATCATCGCCTTGGCTGCCTCCCGGATCTCTCCGGGGTCCTGGGGTGAGAGGACGACGACACCGGGAAGCATGCGGATGATTGCATAGTCTTCGAGGGAGTAGTGTGTGGGCCCGAGGTCGGAGTAAGTGATCCCTCCGTTGCGACCGACGATCTTGACGTTCTGACCCATGTACGCGATGTCGTTACGGAATGCTTCGTAGTTCCGGTTGGTGACAAACGCTGCGATGGCTGCGAAGACGGGGACTTTCCCGGTTGATGCGAGACCTGCCGCGACGCCCGTTGTTCCGTGTTCCTGAATGCCGAACTCGTAGTAGCGGTCGGGGTAGCGCTCGCGAAATGAGCCGAATCCCGACGACAGCCCGCTGTCGGCGGAGAGGACGACGACACGGTCATCGCTCGCAGCGAGGTCGGTCACTGCTTGCCCGAAGGTCTTTCGCGGATCGATAAGAGTAAGCGTCTCAGCAGCCATGGTCGTTCCATTCGCGCAGGTTGTCGATGCGGGCGTGCACTTCACGTTCGGCTCGGTCGAGTTCCTCGACCGTCGGCTTCCAGTAGTGCGAGGCAAGGGTCCCTTCCAGGAAGCTGATGCCCTTCGCCTTCGTCGTGCGAGCAACGACGACAGTAGGCCGGCCCTTTTCACCGTCCGCGGTGCTGACGGCGTCGAGGACGGCATCGATATCGTTCCCGTCGATGGTGACGGTGTTCCACCCGAACGCTGCGAACTTGTCGGCAATCGGCTCCATGTTCATGACCTCAGCGGTCGGCCCGGAGATCTGCAGATCGTTGACATCGACGAAAGCGACGAGGTTGTCGAGTCGGTGGTGGGCCGCAATGGACGCGCCTTCCCAGTTCGCCCCTTCGGGGAGCTCACCATCCCCAAGGACGGTGAAAACCCGTCCTCCGTTGCTCGCTGCGCGAAGGCCAAGTGCCATCCCTGCGGCAATCGACAGCCCGTGACCCAGGGCGCCCGTGTTCGCTTCAATCCCCGGAAGCTTGTGAAGGTCAGGGTGACCGCCGAGTTTGCTGCCGACGGAGCCGTACGTGTCGTACAGCGTCTCCTCGAAGTAGCCGCGCCGGCCGAGGACGGCGTACTGCGCCATTGCTTTGTGGCCCGCGGACAGCAGGAACCGGTCGCGGTTCGGGTCCTTCGGGGCTTGCGGGTTGACGCGCATGGTCGCGAAGTACAGCGCGGTCACGATGTCGATGCACGAGAGTGCTCCTCCAAGGTGGCCAGAACCGCCTGCCCGGACCATCCGCAGGACGTTGAGGCGTGCGAGTTCCGCCTCGATCTGCAGCGGGACGGTATTCATACGCGAGTGTTCTCGGTTTCGTAGTCGTACAGAGCGGCGAGCTTCGGAGCGCTCCGCTCGTTCTCCCCGTACGACACCGAGAGGTATTCGCGAACGAGTCGCTTGACCGACTCGACGCCGGTGACCTGAGCTCCGAATGCGACCATGTTGGCGTCGTTGCTCAGCTGAGCACGCTCGGCTTGGTACGCGTCCGTGAGCAGTGCGCAGTACGCCCCGGGAACCTTATTCGCCGAGATGGAGACGCCGATGCCGGTGCCGCACATCACGACACCACGCTCGACCTCCTTCGCCGCGACGCTTTCCGCCACCGCAATGGCCGTCTTCGGGTACAGGGGGTCGTCGGAGCCGAAATCACGAACCTCGTGGCCGAGCTCGCGAAGGTAATCAGCGACGGCATCCTTGAGGGTGGTTGCATTCGGGTCGCAGCCAATACCAATCAACATGCGGGGACTCCTATCTATACCTGTATAGCCTTGTCTAGCTGAGGATAGACCGAATCGGCGTAGGATGGAAGACCGGACTGTATAGTCCACCCATTGACCTGGGAGACAGCATGGCCAGAGACGCCCACCCCACCCCTCTTGACAGCGCGGACGTCATCCTCTCCGACCTCGACGGAGTCGTGTACCGCGGCGCAGCACCCATACCGCACGCCGTCACCGCTTTGAACGCGGCTCGAGAGACGAAGACGGTGGGGTTCCTGACGAACAACGCCTCTCGGCTGGCAGCGGACGTCGCGGAACAGCTGACGACAATGGGACTGGACGTCGACGCAGATGATGTCGTCACCTCACCGCAGGCGACACTGCTGCTTCTCTCAAGGGTTGTCGAGCCCGGAACTTCTCTGCTGGTCGTCGGTGGTCCGGGGCTGACGACGGTGCTCCAAGGGGCGGGGTACCGACTTGTCCGCACGGCGGATGAGCATCCCGACGCAGTCGTGCAAGGTTTCTCACCACACGTGAGCTGGAATGACCTCGCCGAAGCTGCTTACGCTCTCGCCTCCGGGATTCCGTGGGTCGCGACGAACCTCGACACCTCACTTCCACTCGAGCGCGGACTGGCACCTGGCAACGGAGCACTCGTTGCTGCCGTCCGCGCGGTCATCAATCGCGAACCTCTCGCTGCCGGAAAGCCGGAGACGGCGCTCTTCGACGCCGCCCGCGAACGATTCCCCGGCTCCCGATGGCTATTCATCGGCGACCAGGTCGACACAGACATCAGAGGCGCATGTCGCTCCGAGATGAGTAGCGCCCTCGTCCTCACCGGCATCAGCCGGCCTCAGGATGTTTTCGCCGCACCCTCCGATGCGCGACCTGACTTCATCTTGCGCGACCTGCGTGGTCTCGCGTTGCCGTATCCCTCGACCCGACTCGCGCGCAATGACCAGTTCCTCACATCGACCGTCGCCAACGCCGTCGTGGCTGCCGAAGGCCGTCGGGTGCGCCTCGTGGCCCCAGGAAACGAGCCGATGAATATCATCCGAGCCACAGCTGCTCTCGTCTGGGAACATGCCGCAGCATACGACAATCTCAAACTCGACACTGAGCTTCACGACGCCATCGCCATGGCCCTCGATTAAGGGCGTCAGCGCCTTGCTCGTCAGCAGCTGCCGTCCTCATGCTCCGCAAAGATCCTCAGCAAAACGACGTCGACCTACCGTGCCGGCGGGCTAACGTCTATATGCTCCCGGCCGCGCGGCTCCGACGACTCGCAACAACAGGCGGCGAGAACTCCTACGCCGTGGAGTTCGACACAGACGCCGCAGAGATCGAACTCATGATCGAAGCCCAGTCCACGGGTACGAGCTGGCGTTCATGGGTCTGGATCAACGGACAGCCGCTCACCGCAGCCCCCGAGCAACCCGGAGGGCTGACGGCAACGGCGAACAGCTCCTACCTTTGCAAGCTAACTTTCGCTGATGTTCGCGTGCGTCGAGTACGTGTGTGGCTGCATCGCATTCGCTTTTCAGGAGTATGGGCACTGCCGAGCACGTCCGTAACGCCGACGGCTACCCCCAGCGTCAAGGCAGCGCTCGCAGGGGATTCGTACGTCGAGGCGGGTCTGGACGGAATGCACGCCGCGCTCGCGCTCGCGACTGGTTGGGAGGTATACAACGCGGGTCAAGGGGGCACGGGCTACGTACAGGCGGGAACCGGCTCGGTTTTCGGCAGCAGCACAAGGCTCGGTTGGCTTGAGCAGATCCAGCCCGACGTCATCATTGTGCACGGGACCCTCAACGACGACAGTGCCGGAGCGAGTGCAATCGGCGCGGCCTGCTCCGCCATGTACGCTCAGCTTGCCGCGCGATGCCCACGAGCACTCGTGTTCGTCGTCGGCCCCGAGGTCTCTTCCTTCGCCGACTCATATACCGCGTGACGCCTCGCGAACCGCGACGCAGTGCGCACCGCGGCACTCGCGGCACCGAACGTGATCGGCTATATCGACACCCTCGGCGGACCCGCGAACCGTGGCGCATGGGCAACATCCACCGCCTACGCAGTCGGCGATCGAGTCAGCTACGCAGGCGGCATCTACGTATGCACGAAGGCGCACACATCTCACACCAACGTTGGAACCGGGTACCCGGGCGGGACAGCAATCGCGTACCACTCCGGGTCGTGGAAGCTGGATTCATGGCTCTCTGGAACCGGAAAAGATGCTGCCGCCACCGGCGACGGTATGCGTGACAGGTACCTCAGCAGTGATGGCGTCCACCCGACTGCCCCGTTCTCCGCCTCACTCGGCGGCTATCGACACTGGGCACTTCGTGTAGCGGAGTCTGTCGCCAAGCTGCTCTAGCCCCTTGCGGTTACCCGTCAGCGAGTCCCCCGTTCAGCAGCCCCACCCAAAGAGAAGAGCCCGCCGAGCGACGAGTGCCCGGTGGGCTCTTCTCATCGCTCAAGGCGGGCTTGAGTTGTTCGGTCAGTTGACCGTCATGCCGCCGGAGAGGACTCCACGGCTGATGTGGGCGAAGTGCTGCAGGAGCACTCCACCGTTGACACGTGCGTCACCGTCGATGCGGGCGTTGTGCGCCAGTGTGACCTGGCCACGGACGATCGCTTCGCCGCTGATGCAGCTGTTGTCGCGCAATGTGCACGTGTCGGCTACGACCGCATGCCCTTCGATCATGGAGCGGTCGAAGAGCCGGACGGATCCGACCACGACCGCCTGGTCCTTGATCATGGCGTTCGGTCCGACAAAGACGCTCGGGGCGACCACGGCGCGCAGACTGACTAGGACGTGTCTCCCAATAGCCGTTGCCAGGTCAGGATGGCGCTGAGGGTGACGCCGGCGCGGTAGGTGATGGCGAGTTTGTCGTACCGGGTCGCGATGCCGCGCCACTGCTTGGCGAGAGCGAAGAATCGCTCGACGACGTTGCGGCCCCTGTAGGCGTCGGCGTCGAGCCCGGGCGGTCTGCCGCCGTTGCTGCCGCGCCGTTTCCGTGCGGCGGCCTGATCGCGCTTGTCGGGAATGACGGCCTTGATCCCGCGGCGGCGCAGCTCGCTGCGGATCACGCCGGTCGCGTAGGCACGGTCTGCGATCACCGCATCAGGGCGGGTGCGCGGGCGTCCCGCGCCCGCCCGCGGGACGTGGATCTGCGCGAGCACCTCGGCAAGCATCGCGCCATCGTTGCGCTGACCGCCGGTGACGATCATCGCCAACGGCCGCCCGTGGCCGTCGACGGCCTGGTGGATCTTCGTCGTCAGTCCGCCGCGGGAGCGGCCGATACCGTGCCCCGGCGGTTCAACCTCCTGCCAGGGCAGATTCCTGTAATTCGATCCTGCCCCCTGTGTCCTGCTCCGGGCGGGTCGTGTTCGTCGCGTGCTGATGCGCACGCGCGATCGTCGCGTCCACCGACACCGCCCAGTCGATCTTCCCCGCCGCATCCGCCTCAGCGAGGATCCGCGTCAGCACCCGATCCCAGGTGCCGTCGCCGGCGTAACGACGGTGCCGCTTCCATACCGTCTGCCACGGACCGAACTCGTCGCGAGGCAGATCACGCCACGGGATCCCCGTGCGGAACCGGTACGCGATCCCCTCCACGACCCGACGGTTGTCGCCGAACGGGTGACCGCGGCGCCCCTCATTCGAGGGAAGCAGCGGCTCGATCCGCTCCCACTGCTCATCCGTGAACACCCGATACCGCGAACCCGTCGACCTCACCCGACCAGACTGCCGCGAGCCTCACTCAACATATGGGAGACACGCCCTAG